>JANXPQ010000565.1 GCA_025357235.1 Betaproteobacteria bacterium | reverse complement strand
CCAGAACAGGCAGCTCTCATCCGAGTTGGTGGTGGTGTCCCAAACGCCGTTGATCACGCCGTTACCGATTGTGCCGGCCGGGGTGGTGGCGAGCGTAGCGGTCGGGATATGCGTGACCACCAGCGAATCATCGCCGGGCAGTGCTTTGAATCGGTCCTGATAGCCATAGAGCTGGACCGGAATGTTGCGGAAATCGGTCGCATAACTCTTGACCTTCGCGTTGTTGATCAATTCCTGGCCCTTGAGCACGCCACCCAGCAGCAGACCGATAATCACCAGCACGATGGCGATTTCGATCAGCGTAAATCCTCGATTGTTTGTCCGATTCATCATGATCACTCCGTTTTTCCGGGAGAATGCCCAATGTTCTCCTTTACGCCAAAAGTGTGCCAGAACCTCATCGCCGCCTCAATGACCCTCATCCAAGGAAGATACGGACGGGATATTACTTATTTGATGATGCGGTCATAATCCGATCAATTTCTGAAAATAAATTAACATATTGATATTGATAAGAATATATAGCGTCTTCGACCCTTTCGCCGCCTGTTGCGGGATTTCAGGCAAGAGAACCTTGGCAGCTATGGATCGTTATATTTCCGTCGTGTCCGTCGAGTTTTCGTCAAAATCCTGCAGGATTGCCGGATGTCGGACGCAGCGGGTATTGGAGATTGACAGGTTAAAGACGGCACAATCCCCAAGCCGACGAACCGCGGCCGAAGCGTGTTTAGGCCGATCGAACGCCCGGAAATTTACCCGGGTGCGGTAAACTCTTTACGAAGGCTGAACCCTCAAGATGAACGCGGAAGCGACTGCTCAAACTCCAATACAGCGCACCCTTGCTGCGATCCGACAGCAGCACTGGTTGTCACTGGCGTTGTTGGCTTTGCACTGCGCCCTGATGCTCGAACTGACCGATCCGCTGGCGCGGGCGTTGTTGCTCTCGCATTTCGGATTCTTTCTCCTCTGGCAACCGCTCTGGCGCGGTGGGCAGAAACTAATTCCCGGCCAGGTGGGGCTGATCATCGGAGCGGCGGTTCTGCTGATCGCGGCCGCCAGTTATTGGATGATGGCGTTGTGGATATCGGTGCTGTTTTCATTGATTGGCGGTAATGTCCCTGGCATCAAGAACTTCCGCCAACGCGTGGTTTCCCTGCTCGCTGCCATTTACCTGCTGTCCGTGCTGCTCACCTGGGTAGTGCCCCATTTATTTCCAGACCAGGTTTTTTCCGAGCCGTTTCAGGCATTGGTACGCTACGGACTGGTGATACCCGTAATAGCGATCTTCTTCGTCCGCACCGAAAAGTCGCAGATCGCGTCCGCCTATTCGGTGGATCTGTTCTACAGCCTGTTGCTGTTCCTGATGGTCGTGGTACTCGTGCTCGGCGCTTTCGCGATCAAACAAGTCAGCCATGGCAATTATGTGATTTCGCTGGCGCAGGCGTTGATCGTTGCCGCGGGCCTGCTGGTCGCGCTGTCGCTTTTATGGGATCCCAGGGCGGGTTTCGCGGGCATCGGGCAGCTTGTCACCCGCTATTTCCTCAGTATCGGCGTGCCGTTCGAGCGCTGGATGCACAGCCTCGCCGCGCTGGCCGATCGCGAGCGCGATCCCGACAAGTTCGTCATTGTCGCAGCGCACGAGATGGCCGGATTGCCGTGGTTATCGGGGGTCGGTTGGCAGTCGAAGACCTCAACTGGAAATGCCGGGGAAGTCACCAAGTATTCGACCGAATTCACTTTCGGCGGATTGACGCTCAGGCTTTACACCCGCTGGTCCCCGAGCCCGGCGCTGGTCTTGCATATTCGCCTGCTGGCACGGCTGTTGGGGGATTACTACGACGCCAAGATGCGAGAGCAGGAGCAACGCCGCAACGCGTATGTTCAGGCGATTTATGAAACCGGTTCGCGGCTCACCCATGACGTCAAGAATCTACTGCAGACACTTCGTTCTCTGTGTGCCGCGGCGGAGACGAGCGACGAAAGCGATTCTGAAGCGTTGCGGTTGCTGATGCAGCGTCAGCTGCCGCAGATTACCCAGCGTCTGCAAATCACACTCGACAAGCTCAACACGAAGCCGCCAGTCGGGCTGGATCGGGCGTCCGGCAAGGATTGGTGGGAAGACCTGCGGCAGCGATTTGCCCACGAGCGCATCGAATTCGAGGGCGGCTCGCTGCCGGAAGGCAGTATGTTGCCTGGCGACCTCTTTGAATCGGTGGCCGAGAATTTTCTGCAGAACGCACTGGAAAAGCGAAAGCTGGCAAACAACCTCCGGATCCTGGTCAGGCTGCAGTGGAAGGACGGATTTGCGTTATCTGTCTGCGATGATGGCGCGCCGGTTGCCGATACCCTTGCCGCGCAATTGTTCAATTCTCCGGTGCAATCCAACAGCGGTCTTGGCGTCGGGATGTATCAGGCGGCGCGTTTTGCGCGGGAGCAGGGCTACGAAATTGCGTTATCGAGCAATCAACAAGGGCGGGTTTGTTTTACCTTGACGCAGTCCGCCTGAACCCACCCGCCACGGGCCGCTCTTGGCTGTCCGATTCGATATGGACGGATCAATCGATCTCAGGCATTAACCGGATAGTCTGGCCAGACAGCCCCGGCAATCGTTTTCCGATTGGAATTGTCCGCACAAATTACGGCAGCGTTCCCGCGGCGATCAGCCGGTTGAACAGCATCGGCGGACTGATCCATGTGAGTTGGTCGTCGAAAATATTCCCCGCGACACTGGAGCGTTCGGCCTGCACGTAGAGGCGCGTATAGCTGGTCAGGGCGGCGCGGGCGTTTTTGTCCTCGTGCGGCGCAGTTCCTCCGGAAGGCGCATTTGCGCCGAGCGACCAGATGACAGCGATGGTATTGCTGCTCAACATGTCAGCGGTTGCGCAGGTCGCATTGGCCCCGGTATGGCAGACGTTCAATAAAGTGGTCGGGAGAACAGCCAGGATCGATCCCATGGTGGCGGACTTCATGCCGTTGATACGGGTGAATGGCTGGGTCACCCCGTTGATCGTGGCATTCGCCACGGCGTATCGAACCCGATTCTGCTGCAGGCCCCACGCGTCGAGCGCGTAACCATTGCCGTCCACTGGCGCAAAACCTAGCGCCACAGCAGGCAGGAATCCGGCGTAGACGTTGGTTCCGGTCACCGTGGCCGGGCATGTCGTAGCCGCGGCAACAGCGTGATTGAAGCCAATCGCTTCTGCACCGCTTCCTGTGTCGGCGGGACAGGGGAAATAGCCGTTGGCCGCCACGAAACCCAACAATGACTCTCTGGCCTGATCCAGGATGCGCTGCGTCTCGTCGATCTTGCGGCCTTCCACCTGGCTTTGCAGCGGCATCATGAGGCCGCCGACGAGCAGCGCCATGATGAATACCGCGATGGCGAGCTCAACGAGGCTGAAACCACGCGCACGCCGACGCTGGTCAATACATGATAAACATTCGATCACGATTCGGGTCCGTCGCGGTGGGGATGGCGTAGTCATCATCACTGTTGTCACTATTCTCGGCATCCTCGAAGTAACCGGTTATCGGGCTCCAGCCAGCGGGCCAGTTGCGGGCGCCGCCAGTGTATGCCCCTGGGGTGATGAGAAGCACGTCGGCATTTCCGCCCGCCACGTTGGTCAGCGTGCACGAAAAAGGATTCGATGCATATGGACACAGATAGGCGTAACCGGTGTTGGTCAGGTTGAGACTGCTGCTTGCGGTGCATGTCGTACATCCGTTCCCGCCATTTTCCAGCTGGTTTTTTGCCACCGCATAGTAGATAACGCCGGCCCAGCCGGAAACGCTCGAGCAACCGTTGGTCAGCCAGTCGGGCAGGGACGGCGTCCCGCCGCTGCCCCAGTCGCTGGGCAAGGCATTCAGGCACGGAAAACGTCCGCGGTTATACGCGGCGACGAACGGTGTCCCGTTGCTCTGGCCGTCCGAAAGATCGGCCCAGGGATAGACACCGGTAGCGGCCTTGTATTGCTGCAGCAGTGACATCATCTCGCGGGCGACGCGCTGCTCGACCAGCGGCATCAGGTCGGCATTGGTTATCGCTATGACTCGGTCGTTGAACGTGCCCGACCCGGGGGCCTGGATAAATGGCCCGCCGGTCTGTGCGTTGTTCCCGCCACCGGTTGCTTCCATGTAATTTGCTGGATTGCAAATGGGGGTCAGCGAGGCTGGTGACGTCGTGCATTGATTCGTGGCCGTGCAATTGACTCCAACAGTGCAGCCGCGGGCCTGGGCTCCGATGGGGGGGCCAGGCGCAATCAGGACCGCGATTGCCTGGTTGGTCAGCGTGGTCGCGCTGCTGCCTTGGTAGACCACGATGTTGCCCTGCGTATCGCTGGTGATCGGCTGGCTGGCCTGAGGTTTGTATCGAAACGGACCTGCTATGGCATACCACAGGGTTTCGCCATTGCCGTCCTTGGGCTCCGGGATACCGAGGGTTTTCCAAGGCACGCGGCCGACGGCGCCGGATGCGCAAGCTCCATCATCATCCAATCCGTTATTGTCCATGTCCGGACACGGTAGTTCGCCGGGTCGAATAGTCGGATTCCCTGCCGTGGGCGTGCGCGATGCCGACCAGCCGATCAGCGCCTGCTTGACCTGCGCGAGGACCGCTTCGGTCTGGGCGTTTCTCTGCGCAGTGGTCGCACGCGGGCCGGTCAGGCTATATACGAGAAAGCCGGATCCGAGCGCGAGGATCAGCACGATCATGATGATGGCTTGACCGTGCTGTGAGCTGGCGTGCACACCGCTCGAAATTTCCGGTCTGATCATGTTCGCAGAGTAAGCGAGCCGTCCCCCTCTATCCACGAATCTCATCGGGCAACCGTCGGAGGATTTGCGTCCTTGTTCTCTTGTAACGGGGTCGCGTTCTCCGTCGCATTCAATTTTTTCTCGGCTGCAGGTCGGGCTGCCGGATCCGCCACCGTTGCGCCAGCGCTATCGGCAGCCCTTCGCCGGCGCGAGAAATCTTCGCGGATCTGTCCGGAGTTCAGGTCAAGCTGCTGTCCGACCTTGACGCGTGTGGTCGCAGTCTTGCCTGTAATCCGTATTGAGGTGGACGCCGGTGCTCCGGGACTGGTATTGACCTGCACGCCGGCGGGTGATCCGTCGTGATATACCGTGCCGTTTATCCAGACCGTGCGTTCCGCATCGCTGCGGGTAACCACGCCATCCAAATGCACTGTTCGAGGAGCGGGTGCGACGGGCGCCAGCGTTCCGGCATTTTTGCCGGCGTCGAGATCGTTGCGCTGCCTTGGGGTGAAAAAAAGCCTGCCAAGCGGTTCTGCCGCCGTGACGGCAGCCGGGACGATCGAGCCCGCAATGAGGGCGGCGATAATTAGCGCTTTCCTCACGATTTCTCCCCCTTCGGATCAATGGTCAGCCAGGACAGTTCGCATTCGGCCGAAAGATTGGCCTGCCTCGGCAACGGGGGACCCAGCCTTCCCGCGCGATCCAGTGAGCAGCTGTTCAGCGCAAAAAGGCCCGGCTGTTGCGCGGATAAAGCCCGGAACAATCGCGTCAGGTCGCCTTCGTGCAAAACGCCGAAGGCAAGCCTCATTCGGGAATGCTTGACCCGATCGCCAACAGGATTGTCTTTCGCTACGTACGGGAAGGGTTCCTGCGCGCTCAGTTGGTAGTCCACACCGAACAGCCCTGCCTGCGCGTTCGCCGCGCGAAGGCTTTCCACCCAGTTGAGTCGTTGCTCGGCGCCGACAAAACCGATCTTTTCAAGTTGACGATAAGCCTGCACGTAGTGCATCACCGTTTCACGCTCCTCGCCCGAGCGTTGATAGCGGGTGCGGGCTTCCTGCAGGGCGGTCACCTGATCGCGATATTGATTCTCGGATTGCGAGCGCTGATTCGACGAGAATGCCACCATGGCGAAGGACGCGGCGAGCGCGATCGCCAGAGCAAGCACTGGCATTTTCATCGCACTGATATCTTTCGATGTCAGCTGCATCTAGACCCCGCTCTTGAAAATGACGGCAACCTCGAACTGGGCTGTTTCTTTCCCCGGGATCGCCATTGTGCTGCCGGTCAGTCCTGAATTGGAGCGTACGTCGAGCGGCAATTTCACTACCTTCACCTCGGCGACCGCATTATCCCGCGCGATCATCTGCAAAAAATTGTTGATGGCGCCCATCGCCGTGCGGTAGTCGCCGGCGAAATGAGTGACTTCGCCATGCACGATGCCCGTCTGCAACAAACCACCGGGTCCGGGCACCGGCGTTGCGGCAGAATTCCCCCCCGTTTTGGTCGTCGATGAGTCGCCGTAGTGCCACTCAAGGCGCTGCAACTGGATATCGGGGGAAACGTCGAGCGCGCGACTGATGATCGAGAACATCGCTTCCGGAGAACGCAGACCGGCGCGGATCTGCTCGGCGATTTCGACTGTATGGCGCAGATTGTCCGCGCTGGTTGGTGCATCGGGAAACTGCGCTGTTACTTGCTGGTATTTGGCCTGATAGTCCTGAGTCTGCCGTTGCGTGGTGAAGGTACTCTGGTCTATCCTCATTGCCTGGAAGAAATTTATGCCACTCCATATCACGGCACCGGCCAGTATCGCCCCCGAGGCGGCGTAAACCCACCGCCCGGTGGCGAAGCGCTGATAGGTGCGCGTCAGGTAAGAAGGGGCGAGATTGAGCGTCGGCGCTTGCTCGCCGAGCAGATACAGGTGCAGGGTGTCGGTCGATGCTTCGAGATCCGCCACCGGAATGTTGAAGCGCGTATGAATATCGTTGATGTCGAGATACTGACATTGCATATTCGGACGGCCGCGCATGATCGCCGACGGCAATCCTGACAAGGAGCCGTCTTGATCGAGAATGACGACTTCCAGTGTGTCATCGACGTGCGTAACGGTAAGCGCATCCAGATACATCCGCGTATTGCTGATTTCATCCGCATAATGCTGGTCGGCCACATCCGTGGCGGCGCGCAATGGTGTGAGCCGGCTGATGCGAAATTTCAGGTTCTTGAAGAAGGTTTGCCGCAACCCGGCGCTGTTCTTGCTGATGATCAGAAGATTGGGATGCTTCAGCTTCAAGCGTTCGATCAGAGAGACGCTGACGAGCGCCAGCGGGTAAATTCCGGATACCGGCAGACTGACGGCTTCTATGGCACGCAGCCACGGGATCAGCAGGTCCGGATTGGTCAGTGCTGCAAAAAGGTAGCGGTCGTCGCGACGCTTTCCGGACTCCCTGTCCTGGAGGGCGTAGGAGTAATACGGTGTTGCACGGTAAAGTTGCTTGAGTTTGCGACCGACCATTTCCGTCCGGTCTCGCCCACGGATATGGGGCAGCGTTTCAAAACGGAAATCCTCCTCCACCGTGTCCACGATGATGTGGACCGGCAGGCCGTGTGCACCGCGAAGAAAATTGCCGAATGCGACCCAACCTTGTTCGTTATTTTCGAAATGCGCGCACGACGCCATCCGGCGGCGGCGCCAAACCGCAACCGTGGCCCGATCATTCGATACGCAGAGCAGGAGTTTGGCGGCCATTGCGCTAGAGTTTCAGTTTTCCGATGACATCGTACACCGGCGTCAGTACCGAGAACAGGATCAGCGCCAGCATGCCACCGAGCACCAGCGTCAGCGTTGGTTCCAGCAGCTTCAGAGCCTTGTCGACCGAATCGCGCACGTCGCGATTGTAAAAATAGGTCACATTCATCAGCGCAGTATCCAGCGCTCCGGTGGTTTCTCCGACCCTCAGCATCCGGATCACCAGCGGGGGAAACATGCCCAGATTCTGGAATGCTTCAGACATGCTTTCGCCAGCGTTGATCTGCTGTCCCGCGCGCCGCAGGCCATCGGCAATCACGCGATTCGCGACAATGTCCTCGCTGGTCTTTACGGCCTCCAGAATGGTGATGCCGGAGCGATACATCAATGCGAAAAAATTGGCGAACCGGGCGAGAATGATCTTTTGCAGAATCTCCCCCGTAACGGGCAGGTGCAGGATTGCATAGTCGAACAGATAGCGAGACCGCGGTCTGGTGCGAACCATGAAAGTGATGACAACGGCGGTTATGACCGGCATGACCAGAAGCACGGGCCACCATGCCGCGGTGAAGTTCGACAGCCAGATCAGGATCCGTGTCTGGATCGGCAATTCCAGCCCCATGGTCTTTAGCAACTGGGTGACCTGCGGGACGAGATACAGGAGAAGAAATACCATTACACCCGTGACGACGACGAACACCAGCGACGGATAGACAAGCAGCCGCCTGGTCTGGGATACCAGTTCATCCTGCCATTTGAGCGTTGCGCCGAGATTCTCGAATACCTCGGTCAATGTTCCAGAAAGCTCGCCGGCGCGTATCAGGCTGACGAACACGGTATTGAAGACTCGCGGAAATGCGTTAAGCGACTGAGACAGCGTCTTGCCGCCTTCGATATCTTCGAGCACCGATGTCAAAATTTCACGGAAGCGCGGATTCTCCATTCCCTCGCGCAAATCGCGCAGACCCTCGATCAACGGAATGCCGGCTCGCGAAACCTGCTCCAGATCGAAACAAAAGGTAATCAGGTCCTGGCGCTTGATGCTCCCGCCGGAAATCGACGCTCCCTGACTGCGAACCGGCCGTGCGATGATGAGGTCGAGCCCCATCTTCTTCAGACGCAACTCGAGGTCCACCTCGTTCGCTGCGTCAAGCTTGCCGCGAGCCGGGCGTCCCGTCCTGTCGATTGCCTTATACCGATAAGCCGCCATTGCCTGCCCGCTTGTGTATTAATCCGTTAGGCAGCGAATGCCCTCGTGCCATTCATATAGTTGAGCCCTATCTGGCCCGACCGGTCAGGTCGATAGCACGGGCCACCTCGGCCAGACTGGTCACGCCGTCTACCACCCGCGCCACCCCTTCTTCCGCCAGCGAACGGAAGTTCTTTGCGAACGCAGTCTCGCGCAGTTCTCGCGGACTGGCACGTCGCGCAACCAGTTCGTCGAGGTCGGCGTCCATATGCAGGATCTCCATGACTGTGGTGCGGCCGCGGTAGCCCCGATTGTTGCAACGGTTGCACCCTACGGGCCGGAAAACCTTGAATTCTGCTTCGATCTCATGCCCGAGAAGCTGCCGTTCTTCCATGGATGGCGTATAGGCCTCTTTGCAGTATGTGCAGAGCACCCGTACCAGTCGCTGCGCGATGATGCCGATTATGTTGCCCGCCATGATGTCGGGGGCGATGCCGATGTCCAGCAATCGCGGAAAGGCACCGAGCGCCGAATTGGTATGTAGCGTCGTGAATACCTGATGGCCTGTCATGGCCGCGCGGAACGCCATTTCGGCGGTTTCGCGATCACGCACTTCGCCGACCAGGATGATGTCCGGATCCTGGCGCATGATCGAACGAATGCCATTGGCAAAATCTATCTTTGCCATTTCCGATACGGATGTCTGTCGCATCATCGCCACCGGATATTCGACTGGATCTTCCAGCGTCATGATGTTCACGGATTCGACGTTGAGCTTGGCGAGTAGCGAATAGAGCGTCGTCGTTTTGCCGCTCCCGGTCGGGCCGGTCAATACCAGTATGCCTTCCGGGCGGGCCAGCATCAGGTTCAGTTTTGCCATCATCGGCTTGGGCAATTTCATTTGCTCCAGACTGATGATGGATTTTTCGCGATCGAGTACGCGCAGTACGATGTTTTCGCCCCAGATTGTGGGTTGAGATGACACGCGGAAGTCCACTGGCCGTCCGTTCAGGTTGAGCGAAAGACGCCCGTCCTGGGGCGCACGGGTCTCGGCGATGTTCATTCCGCTGATGACTTTTATCCTGACGGCGATGCCCGGCCAGTAATTCTTGTGCAAACTTCGTATCTGTTCCAGTACGCCGTCGATGCGATAGCGGATGCGCAGAAAGGCGAATTCCGGCTCGAAGTGAATGTCCGAGGAGCCGCGCTTGACCGCGTCGACCAGCAACGCGCCAACGAGCCGGACGATCGGCTGGGTGTACTCGTCCATGCCGCCTTGTTGCAGGCTCTGATAGTCGATTTCCCCGGTTTCGATTTCCCGCAGGATGCCGTCGACGGAAAGTTCGTGTCCGTAGAACTGGTCGATGAACTCGTCGAGCTGCGCCTGGCCCGCGAGCACCGTCTTCATCTGGATGTTGTGCCCAAGCGTGGCGCGCAACTGGTCCAGTGCAACGACATTGAATACTTCGGTAATGGCGACGATCAGGAGATTCTGGTCCGCATCGTAGGCGATGGGCAGCAGGCGATGGCGGCGGGCGAATTCCTGCGGGACCAGCTTGAGCGCTTCGGCGTCCACCAGCACCTGGGAAAGGTCGATACTTTCCTGGCCGATGGTCCGCGCCATGATGTCGCGGATGACGGCTTCGGTAACGAAGCCGAGTCTAACCAGAAGCCGCCCGATGGGCATGTTCTGGGTTTTTTGCTCGGTGAGAGCGATGCGCAACTGATCGTGGGTGATGAGGCCCTGCTGGACCAGCAGCTCTCCCAGACGAAGCTTTTTGCGCTGCTCGGACATCTGCGCTAACTCACTGCTCTGCGCGAGTGGAAAGCTGGCCGACGCGCTGGATGACGAGGCTTTGATCGAAGTTGGCGTGGCCTTTCTTGAAGGACAGATCCAGAGCCTTGCGATAGTAGTCGAGCGCAAGCTTATTCTGGCCGAGATGCTCGAGGCCGATGGCCAGATTGAACGCGTAATCCGGATTGTCCTGCTGCATCTGATAAGCCTGAAAATAAGCCTGCTGCGCGGAAGGCCACTGTGCCTGTTCGGCGTAGAGATTGCCCAGTGAAAAATACAGGAATGCGGATGGATCGCGCGAGATCAGCTGTTTGAGCCGGGATTCGCTTGCCTGCAGATCCGCGCCACCGACAATCGAGATCAAGCCGGCCTGCGCATAAGAATTGCGCGGGTCCAATTCCAATACCTGCTGATAGTAGCGGCTGGCGTCGTCGATGCGACCATCGTTCAGGGCGATTGCGCCCAATCCGAGCAGAGCATCCATATTGCGCGGATCGGCCTGCAGGACCTGCTCGTACAGTCCTTTGGCGTGCACATTGTCCCCGCTCTGCAGGGTTTCGTATGCCTGCATCAGCGTCGGGCTGACCGGTGTCACGCCGGCCGTGTCATGGCGTACCGAGATATCGCTGGCGGGCTTGGACCGGGACGACGGGATTACAACGGTTTCGATCGAGTCGCTTGCGTCCGCGAGCGGTGGCGACTCGGATTGGCGATGCGGTTTCGCCACTGTGCCACGCATCATAGGTTTGATGGGCGACGCGTCCTTCGTCGCCGGTGTTTTAGCAACCGGCTCGTCGAAGACTGAACTTGCCGCAGCCGGCGTGGCTCGTTCGGGTCCGGCTGGATCAGTCGCCGCGGCAGCTGCAACTGCTCCGGTGTTGCCGGCGGAGGTGGCTGTGCCTCCAGGCAATCCGCTGATTTTGGCGCTTGACGGCGGCACCGGCGCGCTGGCTGACGCTTGGGGCGCCGGCGCCGCTGACACTGGCGATGACGCGGGCGTCGAACCGTGAAACGGCCTGCTTACCTGTAAATAAACATAAGCGCCGTATGCGGCGGCCACCAAGAACGCAACGCCGACAATAGTCAGCATGTAGTGTTCGCGCGCGTAGTCCATCGGATCGAAGGCCGGCACGCTTCCCGCCTGCACCACCGTTGCAGCCTGCGCGGATGTGGGCGTTGCAGGTGTGTCCTGTTGGGCACGTGGCGCCGACGGCGTCGGTTCCAGCGACAGTTCGTCCGCCATGGCCAATGCGTCGACCGAAACATCGACTTCGCCCTCTTCGCGGCTCTTGGCGGCTTTCTGCAGGGCTTGGAGCAACAAGCTCATGGTGTTTTGCCGGTCGGATCGACTATCGGCAGGAAACGGCGGAAGAACTTCAGCTCGTCACTATCCAGCGACGGGTTGCTGATTATGGTCGGCTTGATGAAGATGATGAGCTCGGTCTTGGATACCTGCTCGTCGCGGAAACTGAACACGTCGCCCACCGGAGATGGCAGTCTGCCGAGGCCGGGCACGGCATCGCGATTGCGTTGCACGTTGTCCTGCATGAGGCCGCCGAGAATGATGGTCTGGCCGCTGCCGGCCTGCAGCACTGATTCCATTTCCCGAACCTGGATCTGCGGGATCAGGTTTGGTACCGCAGGGGAGATTTGGATTCCGAAAGAGTTGAACTGAGCGTGCAGGGAAGGATTCGGGTCCGTAACAAAACTCTCAATGCGCGAGATTGTCGGCCTCACCGTCAGATTCACCGTTCCCGAATCGGTGATCTGCGGCAACACGCTCATTACCAGCCCGACCGGAACCGTGTTGGCCGTCGTGGTAAAAGTCGTGAGTGACGGTGATGCAGTGCTGACGGTGAGTTGCGTCTGTGCCTGCACATTGAAGAAGACAACATTGTCCACCACCTTCAGCAGTGCCGTCTGATTGTTGAGCGCCATCAACTTCGGACTCGACAGCACCCGGGTATTGCCGAATTGCTCGAGCAGACGAACCGTTGCACTCACACTTCCGACGCTGGAGTTCGGGTTCGTGTAGCCGATCGTCAAGCCGTTGGGAGCCCCCGTCGGCGGCGCGCCTGTCAATTGCTGCTGGAAAGTGAGACCGTTGCCGATCGAGGCGGCCAGCCGGCTCCAATCCACGCCCGCCTGGTAATTGTTAAAGAGCGTCACTTCAACGATGGTGGCTTCGATCAGAACTTGCCGTTGCGAAGAGGAGCCGACGCTGTCGAGATACTGCTGTATCAGCACCTGTTGCTTCTCCGTGCCCAGCACCGATACGGTACCCGTCACCGGATTTACAACGATTTCATTCTTGCTGTCCATGGGCGTAGTCGAGCCCGGACCAAATGCAGTGGTGAACAACGAGGCGGCGTTCCCGCCCGCGCGCGATACCGCTTCGGCCTGGGCAATCCGTTCTTCCTTGGCTGCGCGTTCGGATTCGGCACGTGCAGCCCGCTGGTCGGCGGACTGCGAAACCGCCTTGCTGGCGGACAAGATTGCTTCCATGTTCTGACGCAACACTTCCCAGAAGTTATTCGAAGCCTTGCTGTCTACCTTGGTATTCGACGTATTGCCCGAACTTGGCTGACTGGACTGCTGACTGCCCCCGCCAGCCCCGCCAGCCACGCTGGCTGAAATCTCCCCGCTTACGCCCACGCTCGACACCGTGTCGCGGCTCACGTTCACGTAGTTGACCTTGTAGGTCCGGAAATAAGGCGAGTCCGGAAGCACCACGATGGTCTTGCCGTCGGTGCGATAACGGATGTTCACCTGCTGCGAAATACGTTCGAGGATGGCTGGTAGCGTTACGTCAATTGCGTTTAACGACACCAGACCCTGTATCGACGGGTGCACATCGATGTTCTGCCGGGTATCGCGCGACAGAGCGAACAGCAGCTCCTTTACCGGCACTTCATTGACCACTACGCTATACGTCGGCGCTTTGACCTGGGGCTTGGGAAGAGGAACAAAATTGCTGGAAGTAACGGGAGGCAGGATTTTGTCATCTGCCGTCTTTTCCGGAAACTGGCCGGCGTTGATATGGCCTTTGGAAGGGGGAACTGTAGGCTTGTAAGTTGCACAACCGCCAACCGCGAGGACGAGCAAGGAAATTGCCGCGGCCACGACATTGGTCGGCAGCATGTGACGGCTTACGGCGGCATGCAGTGAAGTGTGCAACACCACGCCGGTATGTACAGCGGCTTCCCCCCCCTCAATGACCATTCTCAGACCCGTTAAAAGTTTTTCGTACTCTTGTGCCCAATCCCGAGGCATTTAATACGCTGATTTCTATGACCTTTGGCGGGCGATTTCGGAGCGGATGCCCTGGATAGTCCGGTAATAAGGCCGGTTGAATTTCAGTTCGTCCGGCAGACTCTGGAGCGTCCGCGTAACCTCATCCCGGCTTGCAAATGTCCCATATAAAACGGTCAAGGAAGGGTGCCGATTCGCAACGGTACGGTACACATAAACCTTTTCAATTTCAAGATATTTAGCGATCGTTTTGAAATACTCTCTTAGGAGTTCTGGATCGTCTGAACCGAGTAACTGAATGCTAAAGAAAGCACCGTTCTGCCGCTCAAGCCATTGGTCTGTTGCCAGCAAGCGCCGTTCCAGCACGTCGGATGACGTACTCACCGTGATGGCAGCTTCTGTCGATGAACCGGGCGCCGCCAAGGCGACAGGGGCATTCGCCACGACGACAGGGGTATTCGCCACGGCGACGGCCTCCGGAGCGTTCGTCGAATATTGAACTGTCGCGTCCGCTGTTGGCGTGATCTGAGCCTTTGGGGCGCTGAACGCTTGATAGGCCGCAAAGGCGGCGATGCCGAGCGCCCCCCCAATGGCCAGTCCCACCAACGCATAGGTAAGAGGCGCATGAGTACGCGGAGACTCAACGCTACTGAATTCGCTATCCCGTACCGCCGCCTTGACGTGATCCAGGCTAACGTTGTGCGTGCCTTCGGCAAAAGCTGCGAGAAGGGCCTTGTCAGCCACCAGGTTGAGACGCCGCGTCAGGCCATCACAGGATCGAGTCATGTAAGCGATTACTCGCCTGCTGAACAAGTCTGGCCCATGATAACCGGCGGCACGGAGGCGAAAAGTCAGATAAGCCCTCACATCTTCGTGATCGAGCGGCAAAAGGTTAAAACTGTGGGTGATGCGTTCGCGAAGCTGGCGGATGTTCTGCCGGCGTAAGTTCTCATCGAGCTCAGGCTGGCCGAACAGCACTATCTGCAGCAATTTATGGTGCTGCGTTTCCAGATTGGAGAGCAAGCGGATTTCCTCCAATGTGGAAATCGGCATCCCTTGCGATTCCTCAACAAAGACTACGACCTGCCGCTGCTGGCTGTGACGCTCCACCAGATAGTCATTCAGCGCGTGCATGACCTCCAAACGACTTGCGTCCTTCGGCACGCGCAACTGCATTTCGAACGCGATGGCGTGAAGAATTTCTTCCGGAGACACGCTCGGATTGGCGAGATAGACAGTTTCGACGTTCGGCGGCAGCCGTGTTTGCAGCACGCGGCACAGCATAGTTTTGCCGCTGCCCACCTCGCCCGTCACCTTGATAATGCCTTCCCCGTGGGTGATCGCGTAGATCAGCGCTTCAAGGATCGCGCCGCGATTGCCGCCCTCGAAGAACACGTCGGTGTCGGGTGTGATCTTGAAGGGGGGGTGGGTGAGGCCGAAGAAGTCGTAGTACATCAGGTTCCCTCCTCCATGCCGGGAGCGTAGTTCTGCATGCGGCTGTACAGGGTCGTGCGATGAATGCCTAGCAATTTCGCCGCCTGGCTGAGATTGCCCCGGGTGATATCCAGGGCCGCTTCGACGTAGCTTCTTTCCAGATCGCGAAGAGCTTCGTCCAGGAGAAACCCCTTATTGGTCTGCAGATGCTTGCGGGCCGCTTCAACCGTTGTCTTGAAGTCCTTGACCTGGCCGGTGTCGGAGTGCCCCGACATCGGTTCCTCCCAGTCGAATTCGCCCAGCAATTGCTCGCTATTGATGGTTTCGCTGGGATACTTGGTGCTGAGCCTGATGACGATGTTGCGCAATTCGCGAACATTCCCGGGAAAGCCGTATTGCATCCACAACTCGAGGGACTTGTGATCGAGTTTGAACGGTTGCACATTGCTCTGACGCGCATAGAGCGTGGAGTAATGCTCGAGCAACCTCACTTTGTCTTCTCCCAGCTCGCGCAACGACGGTACTGATATCGAGAATACCGAGAGCCGGTGATAGAGATCCGGACGAAAACGCCCGGACCGGACTTCCTGGCGCAAGTCGCGATTGGTCGCAGCGATGACCCGCGCATTTGAGACCCGGCTTTGCGTTTCACCGACGCGCTGGTATTCGCCGTTTTCCAGCACGCGCAGCAGTTTCGCCTGCAACTCGAGGGGCAACTCACCGATTTCGTCGAGAAAAAGCGTTCCCTCGTGGGCATCCTCGAAGTAACCGGAACGCGAGGAAGTAGCACCAGTGAACGCGCCCTTCACATAACCAAAGAGCGTTGGCTCGACCAGCGAGGGAGAAATGGCAGCGCAATTGAGCGCAAGGTAGGGTTTTCCGGCGCGCGGGCCCTGCCTGTGCAGCGATTGCGCCACGAGTTCCTTGCCGCTGCCGGATTCGCCTTCGATCAGAACCGGGAACGGGGCCGTCGCGTACTGCGCAATCTGCTGATGCAGCTTCGAAATTGCAAAGCCCGTGCCGATTAGGCCGGTATCCACTTTGGCAGAAGACTGTTCCACCTCCGCCATGCGCCTTGCCTTGGCAAGCATCGCTTTGAGCACATCGGGCTCGCACGGCTTGGAAATGAATTCGACCGCGCCCAACGTTCTGGCATAGCGGGCATTGGCTTCGTCGTTCTGTCCGGACAGGACCAGGATCTTGATCGACGGGGAATGCGCCAGCAGGTCAGCGATCAACTGAAAGCCCTCGTCAGGCCGATGAGGGGTTGGTGGCAGGCCCAGATCCACCAGTGCCAGCTCCGGCGCGGCATCGAGCTGGCGCAGCAGGCTCTTCACCTGCGCCCTCGATCCGGCTGCACGGACGGTATAGTCCTTGCCGAGCACGAAACTTAGCGTGTCGATGATTAGCGGATCGTCATCAACGATTAGCAGTTCTGGTTTCGATGTGCTCTGTATATCCATTTATCCGATAGTCTGCTGGCGATACGGTAGCATTGCGCTATTGTGCCAGAAGGGCTTGATTGTTCATAGGTTTAGGTGGCCTGCGGAGCAGGAGTGCCGGCAATTCTGTTTTTGGGGTACGGCAACTCAAACGCGTTACGCGGGTCCAACCGAAACTCGCGGATTACGGCGATGGACGCCGCTCTCCGTTACAATGCAGCCCTGTTTTTTCTCCACTCTAATTTTCTCTACGTGCCTGCCGATAACCTCGTCGAATTCTCGAGCGTCGATTTTTCGTACGATCAGCGTGCCATCCTCGGGGGAGTGGACATGGCTTTCCCGCGTGGAAAAGTCATTGCGATCATGGGTGGCAGCGGCACCGGCAAGACAACACTGCTGCGCCTGATCGGCGGCCAGCTCAGGCCCGATCGCGGTGAAGTGCGGGTGGACTCCCATCCGATTAATGGCATGTCGCACACACAGCTGTATGCCATGCGCCGCAAAATGGGCATGTTGTTTCAGTTCGGCGCCCTGTTTACCGACTTGAACGTGTTCGACAACGTTGCGTTTCCACTGCGCGAGCACACGAAACTCCCGGAATCGATGATCCGCGATCTTGTCCTGATGAAGCTTCATGCGGTCGGATTGCGTGGCGCCTACGCGCTCAAGCCCGCCGAACTGTCTGGCGGGATGGCGAGGCGCGTGGCGCTTGCACGCGCGATCGCACTCGATCCTATGCTGATCATGTATGACGAACCGTTCACCGGCCTGGACCCGATTTCGGTCGGCATCATCGGTAATTTGATCCGCCGGCTCAATGATGCACTCGGCGCGACTTCAATCGTCGTCACTCACGACGTCCAAGAGTCCCTGAAGATAGTGGACTACGTCTATTTTTTGTCTGGCGGCCATGTCGTCGCGCAGGGAACCCCGAAGCAGGTAGTCGAATCCGCTGAACCGTTCGTGCATCAATTCGTGCACGGAGAGGCGGACGGGCCGGTGCCATTCCACTACAGCGCGCCGGCTTACGGCGAAGATCTGGGAATCGGCCGCTGACATGTTGAGCGCAGTTTCCAGTGGATTGCGACTAATAGGACGGCGCACGATCGGTGCGGTG
>JANXPQ010000534.1 GCA_025357235.1 Betaproteobacteria bacterium | reverse complement strand
GATAAGGACAGATGCCGCAGCGACCCTTCACGGGGCGGGGCTGGTGTTTCAGGCCGGCCATCAGCGGATCGGAAACGTCGCTCCATATCTCGGAGAATGGCCGCTTGCGTACATTGCCGAGCGTGTAGTGCCACCACATGGTGTCCGGATGCACATTGCCGAGGTTGTCGATGTTCGCCACGTGCAGGCCGGAGGCGTTGCCGCCCCATTGCGCGAGTTTCGCGCGCAGGTGCGGTTCGATCTGCGGAAAGCGCGCCCGCGCCCACAGGAGCAGGTACACGCCGTCGGCATCGTTGTTGCCGGTGACGAATTCTCGCGCCGTCCCGGCCTGGACGGCGCGCCAGGCGGCGTCGAACACGAGATCCATGGCGTGCCGGGTAGTCCCGAACATTGCATCGCGCGCGCGGTTGTTGTTGCCACGCCCGGCGTAATTCAGATGCGAAAGATAGAATTTGTCGATGCGCTCGCGCTCCATGAGTTCCAGCAGCGCGGGCAGGTCGTGCGCGTTGTCCTGCGTGAGCGTGAAGCGGATGCCCGCCTTGATGCCGGCGTCGCGGGCCAGGCGGATGCCCTCCACGGAGGCGCGGAACGCCCCCGCCTTGCGCCGGAAGCGGTCGTGCGTGCCTTCGATTCCGTCCAGGCTGACGCCCAGATAATCGAAACCGATCGCGGCCAGCTCGCCGATGTTGTGCCTGCCGATCAGCGTGCCGTTGGTGGACAGCCCGACATAGAATCCCATCTGCTTCGCGCGCCGCGCTATGTCCGGCAGGTCGGGCCGCAGCAACGGTTCGCCGCCGGAGAGAATCAACACCGGTACCGCGAAGCGCTTCAGGTCGTCCATCACCGTGAAGACTTCCGCGGTCGTGAGTTCCCCGGGAAAGTCGATGTCGGCGGAAATCGAGTAGCAATGCTGGCAGGCGAGGTTGCAGCGACGCACCAGGTTCCAGATCACCACCGGTCCCGGCGGCGGGCGTTTCTCCGCCAGCGGGGTCGGGTGGGCAATCTCCTTCATGAACTGCGATACACGAAACATCGTGTCCTCCGTGGTTCATGCCGTTTTCAGGCAATCAATTGGCTGTTAATTTCTCCGTGCCTCTGTGTCTCCGTGGTGAGACTTGATCTGTGTCGTCAGGCCAGTCGCAGGCCGGTTTTCTTGAGAATTCGGCTGCTGTAGAGCACCTCGTGCGAACGCGCTACGGGACCGAGAATGCCGGCGATCGTCCCCAGCTTCGCCTCGACCTCGCTGCGATCGCGCCCATGGATCATGGCGAACAGGTTGTAGGGCCACTGCGGCGGATGGCGGCTGCGCAGGTAACAATGGCTGACCAGGCCGCTTTGGGCGAGCGTGCGGCCGAGATCATCCACTTGCGAATCCTCGACATCCCACACCGACATGCCATTGGCCACGTAGCCGATCGCGTAGTGGTTGGGCACGGCGCCGATGCGCCGGATCACGCCCAGGTCGAGCATGCGTTGCAGGCGTTGCATGACCTGCGCGGGCGTCCCCCCGACCTGCCGGGCCACTTCGTGATACGGGCGCGGCACCAGCGCAAGCCCGCCCTGCGTTACGCGGACGACTGCATGGTCAAGCGAGTCGAGTTCGGGGGCGGTCGCCATATCGTTGCTGCTATACTGGCAAGTCCAGGTCCACGAAGTACTCGCGCAGCTTGCGGAACTCGAAAACCGGATAGGTGCACTCGCGCTCGATCTCGAACAACGTCCGCGTGACGGCGGCGGGACTGAGCGCCGCCACCACGAACCACATGTTGAATGCATGCTCGCGCCGGTAGTTGTGCGCGACCTCGGGATGCGCATTGACCAGACCCGCGACGCGGTCGTAGTCCGCCTCCGGCACCTGGATCGCAGCGAGCGTATAGGCGCCGCCCAGCCGCTCCGCCTGGTAGAGCGGACCGAAGCGGCTGAGCACGCCCCGATCGAGCAGCTTCCCCAGGCGCCCGATCAGATCTTCCTCGACGAGGCCGAGTTCCTGCGCTACCTGGCGGTAGGGCCGTTCGACGACCGGGAACCCGCGCTGGAGGCTGTAGATCAGGGCGCGATTGATGTCATCCATGCGCCATCTCGTCCGAAATGATTGCGGCCTGCTGCTTGAAGCGCCGCGTGCTGAACAGGACCGCAAACGGCCAGTCGTCGAGCGCGCATTGTTCGCGCAGCGATTCGATCCGGGCAATCACGCTCTCGTCGTTGCGCCCGTGGATCATGCAATAAACGTTGTAAGGCCACTCGGGCCGGCTGCGTGTGCGGCGTGCGCACAGTGTGACTCCGGGTTGCGCTGCGATGTGGCGACCGGTCTGCGTTGCCAGCTCGTCCGCAATGTCGAAAGCAACCATCGCATTCGAGGTGTAACCGAGCTCGTGGTGTCTGACGATGACGCCGAGCCGCGATATGACGCCGGCCTGCACCCAATTATCGATGCTGCGGATGACGGCGCCTTCCGTCGTGCCGGCGCGCACCGCCAGTTCCGCGAAAGGAAAGGGCACGAGGGCCAAACCGGTGGCGAGCCATGCCGCCAGCGCAGCTTTCTGCATGGAGAGATTCGTCGGCAAAGCGCCGGGCCGCCCGTTGACCGCTGTTTTCCTTCGCGCGTCGCCGTCCGAGAGGTCGAAACCCAGGTCGATGTGATAGGACTCGATCAGCGGCAGGCGCAGCATCGGGCAGCCGCAGCGGGCTTCGAGGTCGTCGAGCAGCTGCGCGAGTTGCGATTCGCCGGCGGCGGCCGCGACAAACCAGAGGTTCAAGCGGTGCATGCGCGCGTAGTTGTGGCTCACGCCGGGGCAGGCGCTGATGATCCGTGCCACGTCTTCCATGCGTTCTTGCGGAACCCGCATTGCGACGAGCGTGCTGGCGCTCACCGTGTGCGGCCGGAATACGGCGCCTACGCGGCTCACCTTGCCGGCGCGGGCGAGGTGCGCGAGCGTGTCGATGACGGTGGCTTCGCTCACACCGAGCCGGTGTCCCATGACGGCATAGGGCGCGGGACAAAGCGGCAGGTCGCGCTGGAATTCGTTCAGAAGGCGGAATTCGAGGCTGTCCATGTCAGAAGCCGATGCGTCCCGCGCGCACTGTGAAGAAGATGCCGCTCGGTTTGTCGGCCGCGAGTTGCGCCACCGCCTCCAGCGTGGCGGTGTCGTAGACCAGCACCCGATCGTCGTCGCGCGCCGAGATCCACACCGCTTCGCCGCGCGGCGTGAATTCCATGTGCAGCACCGCCCGGCCGGGCTCGAGGGTACGAACGACCTCCGCGGTTTCCGTGTCGATCACCTGCACCTTGCCGTTGTCCGGGAACGCGAAACTGACCCATACCTGCCTCGCATCCGGACGCGCGACGACAAAGACCGGCTGCCCGGCAACGGCCACGTGGC
>JANXPQ010000044.1 GCA_025357235.1 Betaproteobacteria bacterium | reverse complement strand
CCAGCGTCCGACGCGATCGGGCGCGAACATTCCGGTGGAATCAGCCCCGGCAATGAGCGGGCTCAAGGCGATGATCGCAAATAGCAGGGACGTCCAGCGTGTCAGTCGAAACATGGCAACCTCCAGTGAAATGGGTCTATGGAAAGCAGAATTTCCCGATGCGACCAGCCGGATCGGCGATCGTCCTTGTGGTTATTCAAAGCCTTTGATTAAGAAAGACCTAATATGTTTCCCGCAGAGCAATAAAAGATTTGCCGGTCGAAATCTGCGCTCGGGAATTTGCATCTGCTGCCGATTCCTGCATGATTCGAAATCTGCTGACGCCTCCATTGTTCCGTCCGCCCCATAAGTCCTTAAAACTAAACCTGGAAAAAGGTGGAGTTCGAAATGATCAAAGACGCCGCGTACTATGAATCGATGTTCAATAACCGGGCGGCGGTCCCGGAATTCCAGAGTCATTTCGACAGCTGGGCGGCGCGGTCGGAGCAGGCGCGGCGCAGCCTCGATGTCGAGCTGGATGTGCCTTATGGCGACGATCGCATGGAAACCATGGATATCTTCCGGCCCCGCGGGGACGCCAGGGCGTTATTGATGTTTATTCATGGCGGCTACTGGCGATCGCTCGACAAGAAGCATCATTCCTTCGTGGCGACCCCCTTCGTGAATGCGGGTGCCGCGGTCGCCGCAATCAATTATTCGCTGTGCCCGGCGGTCAAAGTCGAGGATATCGTGCTGCAATGCCTCAAAGCCGGGGCATGGTTGTACCGCAATGCTGCGGAAGTGGGCGCGCCCCGCAACCGTATCTTCGTCGCCGGGCATTCGGCCGGCGGACATCTCACGGCCATGTGCATGGCTGCGCAGTGGCCGCGCTATTCGCGGGGATTGCCGGAGAAAGTCATGCAGGGCGGCCTCTCGGTGAGCGGCATCTACGATCTCGGGCCAATCGCGCGCACGCCTTCCATCAATGCGGACCTGCGTCTGACCGAACTCGATGCGCTGAAGGTCAGCCCGGCCCTGATGCCTCCCGCAACCAAGGCGCCCGTCTACATAAGCGTAGGCGGACGCGAGCTCGGCGGCTTCAAGGAGCAGCACGCTTTGATCGCCAACCAATGGTCGGGCGTCATAGCGGGAGACATTCCCTGCCCGGACGACAACCACTTCACCATCCTGAATTCCTTCGCCAATCCGGAGACCGAACTTGGCAGGACGGGGTTGCGGATGATGGGGCTGTGAACGGCAGTGAACAGTAATCGATGAACGGCGAACGGCAAGCGGGCCCGCAAAGGAAGTTTCCGCCAACCGATCACCGTTAGCTGTTCACACGGTGGCATGCTGTATATAATTACAGTATGCCGCTCAAGACCGTCATTGGTGACCACGGCTCCGCCCACAAGGGCAGGGGTGCCACGCTCAATCCCGAAGGACGCTTCGAGAAAGCTTCGCGGGAAGCGTTCGACGACGGCTGGGAAACACCGCTGGAAGACGGGCCGGGCCGCCCGAAGACGATCGTCACGGCCGAGCGGGTCAAGAGCATTATTTCCAAAAATGACTCGCCCGACATTCCCTTCACTCTCAGCATCAATCCGTATCGCGGCTGCGAACATGGCTGCATCTATTGTTACGCACGGCCCTCTCACGCTTACCTGAATCTGTCTCCCGGCATCGATTTCGAGACACGGCTGTTTGCCAAAGTGAATGCAGCCGAACGGCTGCGCGAGGAACTGGCCAAGACCGGATATGTCTGCAGCACCATCACCATCGGCGCGAATACCGATCCGTATCAACCCGTGGAGCGCGAATGGAAAATCACCCGGTCGATCCTCCAGGTGATCGAGGAATGCAACCAGCCGATCGGCATCATTACCAAGAATGCGCTGGTCGAGCGCGATCTCGACATCCTGGCACCGCTGGCCGAAAAAGGCCTGGTAAGCGTATTCATATCGGTGACCACGCTCGATCATGATCTGGCGCGCAGGATGGAGCCGCGCGCCTCGGCGCCGTCACGGCGGATAGAAGCCATCCGCCGCGTCGCGCAAGCCGGCGTGCCGGTGGGCGTGATGGTGGCCCCTATCGTGCCGTTCCTCACCGATTCTGCGATCGAGCAGATTCTCGAGGCTGCGCGCGAGGCCGGTGCGCTCTCCGCGGGGTATGTGCTGATGCGGCTGCCCCATGAGGTGAAAGACCTTTTCAAAGACTGGCTGATGCATCACTATCCGCTCAAGGCGGAGCACGTCATGAGCCGCGTGAAACAGATGCGCGGGGGCCGGGAAAACGACCCGGAATTCGGCTCGCGCATGCGCGGCAGCGGAGAATTCGCCGATCTGCTGAGAATCCGGTTCGAGAAAGCCTGCAAACGGCTGGGCCTGAACGAACACCGGCGCGTGCTGGACATTGCGCAATTCAAGCGGCCGCGCCTGGATGGACAGATGGATCTGTTCTAGGGATCTCAATGCGGGTACACGCGGCACGAGGGAAGGCCGAAGCCTTGTTCTGATGCTGAAAATCTATTCCGCGCCGACGCTCCCCGATGCGCATCTGGTGCGAGGCCTGCTTGCGCAGGCGGGCATCGATGCCCGGGTATTCAATGAAAACGCGCAGAGCGTCATGGGCGAAATCCCCTTTCACCAGGCGTGGCCCGAAGTGTGGATCATGAATGAAAATGACGCGAAGCAGACGCGCGAACTGATCCACCAGATCGAGCAGCCGCAAGCCACATCGGTAGCGGCCTTCTGTCCGCATTGCCATGAAGAAAACCCCGCCAACTTTCACACTTGCTGGAATTGTGGGCGGGAGTTCTGAAGCATCTGCGGCGCGCCGCGATGTGCTGCGCGGAATCGCGGCGAGTGTCGTGTCGGCAGTGCCGATCATGCTGATGGCAGGCAAACTCAAAACGCAGCGCCATATCGCGAAAGTGACGAATGCCGAGCGCGACAAGCTCAAGTTTCTCGCCTATGTGGATATCGACGTGCACCACGGAGACGGCGTCTTCTACGCATACGAGGAAGATCCGGATCTTGTTTTCGCCGACATCCATGAAGATGGCCGCTACCTTTATCCGGGTACGGGTCGCGAAGACGAAACCGGCAAAGGTGCGGCCAAAGGCAGCAAGCTCAATATCCCGCTGAAGCCCGGATCCGGCGACCCTGAATTCCTGGAAGCGTGGCCGCGGGTGGAACAACATCTGGCGCGCTTCGGGCCGGAATTCATTCTCTTCCAGTGCGGTGCGGACGGGCTGCGGGGCGATCCGCTCGCACACCTGAATTACACATCAGCGGCGCACGCGCATGCCGCGCAAAGCCTGCTGGATATCGCCATGCGCTTTTCGGCAGGCAGGTTGATGGCCTTCGGTGGCGGGGGCTATGGCCGTAACAATCTGGCAAGGGCCTGGAGCGCGGTACTGGACGAAATGGTCGCCCGTAAAACTTCGGCATCCAAAACCCAAACGAACGCGCAGTGAAGTCGGGGTATATTCAGCTACTGCTGGCGAATCCGGAAACCGACCCGATCTGGGCGGGGTTGGCGCGGCATGACGCGGGCACGTAGTTGGAAATGTCGAAAGTATTGTTGGGGTCCGGACCACAATCCCACATCGCCACACGGTCGCCTCCGACGACTGTCGCAGATCGCGAAACATCCGGCCACGGGCGGAACACGATCCCCTGTCCATCGACCAGCACGCTGATACCCTGAATTTCGATTCTTATCGCGCCCTGGTCATTGGTCTGGATTTTTGACACATAGCGCGATACTGAAGGACTGCTGGTCTGACTCTCACAGCCCCATTGGCCCCCAACCGGCAGGCTGGATTGCGACTGCACTATCTCCGCCACGCTCGTACGGCACGCACTCCCCGCAAGAAGTGCCTCGGAGATCTTCGCGCGGGCGGAGTAGTTCTGATAGGCCGGCAATGCCACTGCGGCAAGAATGCCAATGATCCCCACGACGATCATCAATTCGATCAGGGTAAAGCCGCGTTCGATTGTTGTCATGGGGGGGGTGTGGAGGGGACGGGCAATATTTCTATCATGACTATAAAGCAGTCCTTGTGCCATCACCATGGATTAGGGAATACAAACCGGAGCGTTATTTAATAACAAGGAGTTGCAAACTTGGCCTCGACCGTCAAGGGAGATTGTCGGCCTCCAGCGTCATGCGTCTTCATGCCCTATGAAACAAAAAATGTCAGTTATTGCGAATGAATAAGCGAAATTTATATGCACGCACGCCTCCTGCGGACGTCTTCCAGTGCGACATTGGCTCCGCACAATGCGACGACGACATTCTCGCCAGGATTGATGGCGATCCTGCCTTCGATCAGCGCCGCAACCGAACAGGAGGCTGCCGGTTCGGTCAGGAGTTTCTCGGTCTCGACCCCCACAACGCGTGTCTTCGGTGAAAGGTGCTTCGCCGCAGAGATGATTCCCGAGATCAATCCGCCACCTCCGATCGACGCCACGATGAGGTCGGGTGCGTGCAATTGCTGCAGCAATTCGGACACGATGGTGCCCTGGCCTGCCATGACGGCCTGGTTGTCGAAAGGATGGATATAGGTCCTGCCGGTCTCGCGCGATGCGCATTGCCAGGGCATTGGCATCGTCCCACGCGGGTCCCATGAATGATGAGCTCCGGATCGAGCACGCGAATTGCGGCGAGCTTGGATTCGGTTGCCGGAATGTCCAGTACGCGCTCGGCGGCGCCCTCGATGTCCTGTCTCGGGATCAGCACGGCGAAACACGCGGCCACCGGTATTGGTGGCGGCCGTGTCCGAGGTCAACTGAAATCAAGCAGGAACAGATGGCAAACCGGCCAGTGCCATCGCCAGATCGCCTTCTTCGTAGCTTCGGTCGGTGAGTTTGCCGGCGAAGTAGTCGGTATAAGCCTGCATGTCGAAGTGTCCATGGCCGCAAAGGTTGAACAGGATGGTTCGCGATTTGCCATCCTGCTTGCACTTCAGGGCTTCGTCGATCGCGCCTTTCACCGCGTGGTTCGCCTCCGGAGCCGGGACGATGCCTTCGCAACGCGCGAATTGCACGCCCGCTTCGAATACTTCGGTTTGCCTGTAGGCGCGTGCCTCGATGAGCCCAAGATCCTTGATGTGCGACACCAGCGGCGCCATGCCGTGGTAACGCAATCCTCCTGCATGGAACGCGGGCGGAATGAACGTGGAGCCGAGCGTGTGCATTTTCACCAGCGGCGTGAGATGCCCGGTATCGCCGAAGTCGTAAGCGTACTTGCCCTTTGTCAGGCTGGGGCAAGCCGCGGGTTCGATGGCAATGATGCGGCGCTTCCTTCCTCCGCGCAGTTGCGCGCCGAGGAAGGGGAAGACGATGCCGGCGAAGTTCGAGCCGCCGCCCGTGCAAGCGATGATGATGTCGGGATCATCGCCGGCCATCTCCATTTGCTTCATGGCCTCCTGCCCGACCACGGTCTGGTGCAGCAGTACGTGGTTCAGCACCGAGCCCAGCGCATACTTGGTGTCGTCTCGGCTGGCGGCGACTTCCACCGCTTCGGAAATGGCGATGCCGAGCGAACCTGAGCTGTCGGGAGATTTCGCGAGGATGGCGCGGCCGACATTGGTTTCCATCGACGGGCTGGCAATGCAACGCGCACCGTAGGTTTCCATCAGGGCCCGCCGATAGGGTTTCTGCTGATACGAAACCTTGACCATGAACACCTGCACCTCGATGCCGAACAGTGCTCCGGCGAAAGCGAGTGAAGATCCCCACTGGCCGGCGCCAGTCTCGGTCGATATTTTGCGGATGCCGGCTTCATGGTTGTAGAACGCCTGCGCGACCGCGGTATTCGGTTTGTGCGAACCGGCCGGGCTGACGCCTTCGTATTTGTAGTAGATCTTTGCCGGCGTATCGAGCGCTTTTTCGAGCCGGCGCGCGCGGAACAGCGGAGAGGGGCGCCACTGCTTGTAGATTTCGCGAACCGGAGCCGGAATTTCGATCTCCCGCTCGGCGGACACTTCCTGCATGATCAGCGACATCGGGAACAGCGGCGCGAGGTCGTCCGGACCGAGGGGCTGCAGCGTGCCCGGATGTAACGGCGGCGGGGGCGGGGAGGGCAGGTCCGCCATGAGGTTGTACCAGAACTTCGGAATCTGTTCCTCCGGCAGCAGGTATTTGATCGTGTCCGCCATGCTTCCTCCCTGTGGATAAATGTTATGAGCCGACAAGCCAGATTAACAGAACACGATGGCTGCGCCAAAATAGGGAGCCCTGCGCGCAGTCAGTGGATTGGGGACCTTGACGCAGGCCATTCAAGGCGCACTCGGAGGAGCCGTTCGCAAGGAACAAAAAAGCGGCGCATTCCGCGCCGCCTGTAATTTCCCGTCTATTGCGAGCCGGCGTTCCGGACGTTCAGTTCTTCGCCGACCTGTCGGCATCGGGCAAACCATCCCAGCCGCCCCCCAGTGCCTTGAACAAGTCCGCGGTCGCAGCCAGTTGTGCACGTTGTGCTTCGACGCGGTTCAGTTGGGCATCCAGCAGCGCACGCTCGGTATCCAGAACGTCGAGCAGGCTGGAGACACCGTTGTCGTAACGCAGCTGAGCCAGTTTCATTGAACTTTGCAAGGCGTCGATGCGCTTCTGGTCCGCTTCCGTGACTTCGCGTGCCTTGCGCTGTGCGACAAGCGCATCCAGCGCATCCTTGAAGGCGTTCTGGATTGCCGACTGATATTGCGCGAGGGCCTGCTGTTGGCGGGCTTGCGCGGCGCCGACCTGGGATTTGGTGCGGCCGGCGTCGAACACGGTTTGCGCCGCCGAGCCGGCAAATTGCCAGAATCGCGCCTGCGCGTCGAACAGCCCGGAAAGAGTCGAGCTTTCGGCGCCAAAAAAGCCGGTAAGCGATATCGACGGGTAATACGCCGCCTTGGCCTGGCCTATGCGCGCGTTGGCCGCAACGAGGCTTTGCTCGGCCTGGCGCAGATCCGGGCGGCGTTCCAGAATTTCGGAAGGCAATCCCGAAGGCACCGACGGAGGCGCGGTCAGGGCATGCATGGCGGCTCCGCGTTCGACCGGTTGTCCAACGATCGCGCGCGGGCTGCGTCCCAGCAGGACACCGAGTGCCGTCTCCTGCGCGGCCAGTTGTTGTTCGATGCCGGGCAACAAGGACTCGGCCTGCGCCGCTTCCGCCTCGATCTGCCGCAATTCGAATTCGGATGCGACGCCAGCTTCGAAGCGCATGCGCTGGAGGGCCGTCGACGCCTGACGGGTCGAGATCGTGCGCTGGGTGATCGCCACTTGCGCATCCAGCGCACGCAGGCGGAAGTATCCCTTGGCGACATCGGCGATCAGGGCGAGCCGCACGGCCTCGCGATTGAACTGCGAGCCTAGCAATTCGGCCCGTGCAGCCTCGGTGGCACGGCGATACTTGCCCCAGAAATCGATTTCATAAGAGGCGTTCAACGTCGCCTGATAATCGTTGTACTTCGGATCGACGCCGGATGGCACCGTGATCAGGGTTTCCTGGCTGATGCGATTGCGCGATGCGCTGGCTTTGGCGGAGACGCCGGGATACTGGTCGGCGCGTGTGATGCCGAGCGCAGCGCGGGCCTCGTCGACGCGGGCAATTGCACGGCGCAGATCGAGGTTGTGCACCAGCGCCTCGTCGATCATCTGGTCGAGCACCGTATCGCCGTAAGCCTTCCACCATGTCGAGGAAACCGTATCGGTCGCCACGGTGCCAGGCCATTGCTCGGGCGTATCGATCTGCGGACGCTTGTAATCCGGGCCGACCGTCATGCAACCCGCGAGCGTGGCGGCTATCAACGTGGAGATGTACAGAGGAGATCGAATCATGGGCCTTCTCCTCTTGGAGGCGGCGCGTGGTGCGGATTTTCCGTCGCCTGTTCGGCGAGCGCCTTATGATGTTCTATTTCCGCACGGATCTGCGCGGTAGAACGTTTTTCGGTGAGATGCCGGTCGGTGATGAGTTTGAAGAACATCGGCACGAAGAAAATCGCCAGGAAAGTCGCGGCCAGCATGCCGCCCATGACGCCCGTGCCGACCGCAGTCCGTGCGCCGGCGCCGGCGCCAGTCGAGAACGCGAGCGGCATCACGCCGAGGATGAACGCCAGCGAAGTCATCAGAATCGGCCGGAAGCGCAATCGCGCGGCTTCCACCGCCGCCGCGGAAGGCGACAAGCCCTCCTGGTTTTTCAGCAGCGCATACTCCACGATCAGGATTGCATTCTTTGCCGCCAAGCCGAGCAGCGTGACCAGGCCGATCTGAAAGTAAACGTCGTTGGTCAGGCCCCGCACCCAAACCGCGGCCAGCGCGCCGAAGGTACCGAATGGCAGCGCCATCATCACCGACAGCGGCAACGACCATCTTTCGTATTGCGCCGCGAGAATCAGGAACACCATGATGGCCGCCAATCCGAGAGCGAGCGTCGAGGTGCCGCTGGATTTCTTTTCCTGGAACGAGGCACCGCCCCAGTCGTAGCTGAAATCCGCAGGCAGGACCTGGTTTGCGATGCGTTCGACCACGGCAATCGCCTGACCCGACGAGATGCCGGGCGCACCCTGGCCAAGCAGCTTCACCGCCGGCAGATTGTTGAAGCGATCCATCGAATCCGGCCCCGAAGTGTAAGAGACCTTGGCCAATGCCTTGACCGGCACCATGGCGCCCTTGTCGGAACGCACGTAGAGTTCGCCGACCGAATCGGGTTTGTTGCGGTAGCCAGGTTCCGCCGACATCAGCACCTGCCAGGTGCGGCCGAATTTATTGAAGTCGTTCACGTAGTAGGAACCGAGCGTCGCCGACAGCGTGTCGAAGATATCGCCGATCGGCACGCCGAGCGCCTTGGCTTTCTCGCGATCGACATCCACATGCAATTGCGGTACGCCGGCGCGCCACAGCGTCTGCACGCCCGCGAGTTGCGGGTCCTTGTTCGCCGCGGCGAGGAACTTGCCCATTTCCGCGGCCAGCCGCTGCGGGCCGCCTTCGCCGCGATTCTGGATGTAGAACTCGAAGCCGCCAGCGTTGCCGAGGCCGAAGATCGGTGGCGGCGCGAACGCCAGCACCAAACCCTCCTTGATGCCGGCAGTCTTCATGAAGTAGTCGCCGATGAGTTCATGGGTGCCCACACCCGGGCGTTCATCCCAGTGCCGCTGAGTCACGAAAATGGTCGCGGCATTGTTGCGGTATCCGCCGCCGAGGAAATCGAGCCCGGTAAAGGCGATGGCGAATTCGTTGGCGTGGTTGGAATTGATCGCCTTGAGCACTTCGGTGACGACCTTGTCGGTGCGCTGCAGGGTCGCGCCGTCGGGCAGGAATACCGCGCCGATGTAGTAGCCCTGGTCCTCGTCGGGCACCAGGCTGCCGGGCGTGATTTTCCACAGGCCGATGGTGACCGCAACCATGCCGACGAACAGGATCAGGCCGATGGCGCCGCGGCGGATGATCCACGCCGCGCCGCTGGTATAGCGGCCGGTCACGCGCTGGAACCAGTTGTTGAACCATACGAAGAAACGCAGCGGCGTCTTGTGTTCGCGCTTCAGGATCAGCACGCACAGGCTTGGCGTCAGCGTCAGCGCGATGATGCCCGAGAGCACGACGGCGATCGCGATGGTGACGGCGAACTGCCGGTACAACTCGCCTGTCAGCCCGCCCAGAAATGCGATCGGAACAAAAACCGCGCACAGCGTCAGCACGATGGCTATCACCGGGCCGGTGACCTCGGTCATCGCCTTAATCGCGGCTTCGCGTGCTTCCTTGTGCTCCTCTTGCATGATGCGCTCGACGTTCTCGAGCACCACGATGGCATCGTCGACGACGATACCGATCGCCAGCACCATGCCGAACAGCGTGAGCGTATTGATCGAGTAGCCGAGCAGGAACAAGCCGGCAAAGGTGCCGATCAGCGACACCGGCACCGCGGCAAATGGAATCAGGGTGGCACGCCAGTTCTGCAGGAACAGGAACACGACGAGGAACACCAGCGCCATCGCCTCAAGCAGGGTCTTTACGACTTCGCGTATCGATACCTTGACGAAACGCGTGGTGTCGTACACGTTCTGGAATTCCATGCCCGCCGGGAAGCGTTTGGAAATCTCCGCCATGGTCCTGCCCACGTCGTCCGCGACGTCGAGCGCATTGGCGCCCGGTTGCAGGAAGATGCCGAGCAGTGCCGATTGCCTGCCGTTGACACGCCCGATGAAGTCGTAGTCCTTGGACGCCAGTTCGACGCGCGCCACGTCTTTGAGGCGCAGTGCGGAGCCGTCCGGGTTCGAACGCACGATGATTTCCTCGAATTCGTGCGGATCGGCCAGCCGGCCCTTGGTCGTGATCGTGTACACCAGTTCCTGCGGGCCGCCGGTCGGCGCCTGGCCGACCTTGCCGGCGGCGAACTGGGCGTTCTGCTCGTTCAGCGCGCGCAAAAGGTCGGCTGTGGTGAGTTTGAGCTGGGTCATGCGGTCCGGCCGCAGCCAGATGCGCATCGCGTAGTCCTTGGCGCCGAAGATCTGCACGTTGGTCGTGCCCGGCACGCGCTTGATCGTGTCCAGAACATTCAGCGTGACGTAATTGCTGACGTACAGATCGTCGAAGGTACCGTCCGGCGAGTTGAAAGCCAGCACCTGCAGGAATGACGTCGAATTCTTGTCCACCGTCACGCCCTGGCGACGCACTTCCTGCGGCAGCCTCGCCTCAGCCTGCTTGACGCGGTTGTTCACGTTGAGCGCCGCCTGGTCGACGTTGGTGCCGATCTCGAACGTGACGTTGATCTCGACTGCGCCGTTGGACGACGAGTTGGAGCTCATGTAGAGCATCTTCTCGACGCCGTTGATCTGGTTTTCGAGAGGCGCGGCAACGGTCTGCTCCAGCACTTCCGCGGAAGCGCCGGGATAGACGGCCCGCACGGTGACGACAGGCGGGGCGATTTCCGGATACTGGGCAATCGGCAGCGTGCGCATTGCAGCCAGGCCGGCCAGCACCAGGAAGATCGACAGTACCGCCGCGAATATCGGGCGGTCGATGAAAAAGCGGGAGAACATTGGGCGAGACTCCGCGGATTATTTGGCGGGTTGCGGGGCTTCGGATTTTGCGGCGGGCTTGGCGGCCGGTGGCTCGCCTTGAGGGGTTTGGCCCTGTGCCGGTTGACCCGGCTGGCCGCCCGCAGCAGGCGCCTGCGCAATTTTCACCGGGGAGCCGGGGCGTGCCTTGACCACGCCGTCGACAATGACCTGGTCGCCGGCTTTCAATCCGCCGGTAATGACCCATTCCTCGCCCGTGGTCCAGTCGCCTACCTGCACCGGACGCGGCTCGACAATGCCTTGCGCGTTGACGGTCAGCACGATCTTGGTGCCCGGCCCTTCGAGGACGGCGCGCTGTGGGATCGCGATTGCGTTGGGGCGCACGCCGCCGGAAAGTTGCACGCGAGCGAATTGGCCGGGACGCAGCAGGCCTTGCGGGTTGGCAATGACCGCGCGCGCCTCGATCGTGCCGGTCGCGGGGTCCACGCGAACATCGGTGAAATCGACTTTTCCCGGCCGCGAAAATTCGCTGCCGTCCGCCAGTTTGAGTTTGACATCGAACCGGCCGTCCTTGGGCAGCCGTAACGTACCATCGGCCATCGCACGCGTGAATTTCAGATGTTCGGCTTCGGTGAAACTGAAGATCACGTGCACCGGGTCGATCTGGGATATTTTCGTCAGCAGCGTCTGCTGAGCCTGCACCAGGCTGCCTTCGGACTGCAGCGCGCGGCTGGTGATGCCGGAGATCGGCGCCTCGACGCGGGTGTAGGCAAGATTGAGCCGCGCCTCGGTCACCGCCGCCTGTGCAGATTTTACGTTGGCGCTGGTAACCTGTTCTCCCGAGGAAGCATCATCGTATTCTTTCTGGCTGACGGCTTTGGCTTCGTAGAGCGGTTTCAGCCGGCCGGCATTGCGTCTGGCCTGGTCGAAACTGGCCTGTGCGCTGACCAGGTCCGCCTCGGCCTTGGCGAGCGCCGCGCGAAAAGGTGCGGCATCGATGGTGAACAGGCTTTGCCCCTGTGCGACCTTGCTGCCTTCCGTGAAATTCCATTTCTCCAGGATGCCGGAAACGCGCGGGCGCACTTCGACTTCGCGGACACCGGATATCTGCGCGACATACTCGAAGTTCGCCGGCAGATCGCGGGGCTGCACCACTGCGACCGTGACTTCCGGCGGGGGCATGGCAGGCGCCTGCGGCTGCGATTTCTGGCAGGCGCCAAGGGCGGCCAGGACGAATGCGGCGAGAATGCCGCGCACTGCAAGCGAAAACGAAGCGCGCACTTGGAACTCCTGTGAGATCTTTATTGGTGTGCCGGACCCAGGGATTTTGCAACGCGTATGCAGAAGCCGGAAGGGAACACCGGCGTCATACCAGCAAGCGGCGAAGTTTACTTACATACATTTATGTATGTAAAGTACAAACTTGCTGAACGTTTTGTAACTGATTGCAAGGCTACGCCGGCGGCTTCACCGGCGGCGCCACGAAGGGGTGAATCATGAGAAGAACGAAGGAGGAGGCACTCGAAACGCGCAACAGGATTCTGGATACGGCCGAACAGGTATTCGTGGAGAAAGGCGTATCCAATACTTCATTGGCGCAACTGGCCGAAGCGGCGGGCGTGACGCGGGGCGCAATTTACTGGCATTTCAGGAACAAGGCGGACCTGTTCGACGCGATGATGAGCCGCGTGGTGCTGCCGATGGAAGAAATGGCGGCGCGCGCGGGCGACGACGACCTGGAGGATCCGCTCGCCTATGTGCGTGCCTGTGCGCTGAATGTGCTCGATCACCTGACTACGAACGCGCAATGCCAGCGCGTATTCGAAATCTGCTGCCACAAGGTCGAGTATGTCGATGAAATGGTCCAGGTGCGCCAGCGCCACATCGAAGCCCGCAACAATTGCCTGAAGCACATGGAGCGTGGTTTGCGCAATGCGGCCAGGAAGGGATTGCTCGCACCTTCGGTCAACCCGCGCCTGGCGGCCGTCGGGCTGCATGCGCTGGTGGATGGCCTGATTGTGAACTGGGTGCTCGATCCGGCTTATCTGCCTCTTGCGCGGGATGCAAAGACGCTTGTGGAGCAGTATCTCGGGCGTCTCAGGGCCATTCCGGTGAGGGCCGGGTCGCGACGAGCATCGCCGGTGGTGCGGCGGGCGCGTGCCGAAGCGCGCGATTAGTCCGTTGCCATGACCGTCCCGGTCAGCCGCACTGCCCGGCCGATGGCGTCGCGTTCGGTAACCCGTCCGCTGCAATAAACACGCTTCCACTGGCCGGTTCGGGTTTCGATGCGGAATTCCTTGCGCGCGATCGGCTTGTTGGTCTTGAATACATCGATGACTGCTTCCCGCAGCGCCTCGCGATCGTCGGGATGGATCAAGTCGTTCAGGCGACGCGCGGTCGTCGTGAGTGCTTGCGGCCCGTAACCGGTCAGCGCGCTCCACTCGCGACTGAGAAAAATCTCGCCCGATGGCACATGCCAGTCGAACAGCGCGAGCCGGGAGCTTTCCAGGGCCAGATGCAGGCGCTCCTCGCTCTTGCGCAATGCTTCTTCGGCTTCGCGGCGCTCACTGACATCCTCGATGCTGCAGGCGAAGCCGATCAGTCGCTCTCCGTCGCTCATTTTCGAGGACCTCATCGATGCCCAGACCACCTTGCCGCTGCGATGCACGAAGCGGTGTACCGAGGCAAACGATGCGCCGGTGGTCGTCGCCGCGTTCCACGCCGCGACGACTCTTTCCCGGTCGTCCGGGTGCAAGGTCGATTGCCAGCCGTTGCCGAGAACCGCGGATTCGGACAGGCCAGTCACGCGTTCGAAGGAGGGATTCGATTGCACGCAAGCGCCGGAACTGTCGGCCAGGAACATTCCGAGCGGCGACGCGTCGCTCATCGCGCGCAACGTGGCGGATGAAGTCCGCATCGCGCTCTCCGCGACTTCGCGCGAGCGCATCTGGCCGGTGAGTTTTGCCAGTGTGCGGCCCAGTATCAGGGTGAGGGCCGCCAGCGCCAGCAGCAAAGCGAGGGCGCGCCCACGCATCCAGGCGCCAATTCGGTCCAGTTTGCGCTGAAGCGTCAACTGCGCGCCCGCAACACCGTCGCGTTCGATCTGAATCGACTCGGCAAACTGCGCGAGGATGCGCGCGGCCTGGCTCTCCCCCTGGCCCTTGCGCATGATTTCAAGGATTGCCGATGTGGTTCGCTGAGCGTCGTCGCCGGCGCCGCGCTTGACCACCATCGGAGACGCATAACGAGCCAGCCAATCCTTCGCCGATGCCACGGCTGCCTCCGCCAGATTACGTTGCGATGTATCCTCGCCGAGCAGCACGAGCGCTTTTTCTGCAGCATCGGGAAACTGGTTGGCTGCGGCGCGATAGCGATCCAGCGAGGCGCCCGATCCGGTCATGACATAGCCGCGCATGCCCGATTGCATTTCCAGCATCATCGTCGGCAACGCCTGCAAGGCTTGCATGCTCTGGATGCGCTGATTCAGTTTTTCGGATGCCTGCTCCAGTTCGCGATAGGCGGCCAGCGCGAACAGATCGATCGCAAACAGCAGGCCGAGAGCCGCCAGCAGGAGAAGAATCGGTCGGGGAAGGACGAATCCGGATTCCACCATCGCTATGCAGCCCGCGCCCGCCGGTCAGGCGGTACGGAACTGGCCTGGTTGCGCTGCTGTCTCGGAATCGGAATGCGGCGGAAGCTCGACGAAAAAAACCGTGCCAAGACACGGCTCGGACACATAGTTAACATTTCCGCGCATTTTCTCGACGATCGACCTGGCGATCGACAGTCCCAGTCCTGTGCCGCCCTTTTGCCGTGTAGAGGATGCTCCTGAGCACGCCTTCGATCGCTAGAACGGTTTCTTGCGACGCGCTTACTTTATCGGTATTCGTCCTGAGCTGGTGATAGCCGACGAAGATCATGATCTCGATTGCGACGACCAGCGCAATGACAGCGCCGAGCGCTGCAAGCGTCAGGGGTTTCAATGTGCCTTTGACCTTGGGTAAATCGTAGATCATGAGTACGCCGTTACGTCCAGGATTGGAAGGAGGGGCTTACCGATGTGCGCTTCATGTTCGGTCGTGAATCAATTTTTCAAAGGATGTGCACCAAGTTGATGCGCGGCTCAATGCCTGGCGCACCGTCCTATCGCAGACGAAGTGTACTCTCGACCCTAATTTATTGTTTCAACGTAGGAAAGATGAATGGCACAGCGGTTGCATTGCCTCGGTAACCAGCTTTTCCAGCTACCCGTTGAACGAGGTATTTCGTGGACGACCGATGAGTATCGCCCGATTCATCAAGGCAATTGCCAGCGATGCAGATACTGCCAGTGATCTGAGCGAAGGCGACGCCCATGATCTGTTTGCCGCCATGCTCGACGGCGGAGTGCCGGATCTGGAACTGGGGGCCTGTCTGTGCGCGTTGCGTATGAAGCGCGAATCCGCGACCGAACTTCTTGGGTTCTATCGAGCCGCGTCGGAGCGCGTATATCTGCTAAAACCACCGGCTACTGCATTGCGTCCGCTTGTTTTTGCCACTTACAGCGGCGCACGGCGGGAGCCCAATTTGCTCCCGCTTCTGGTTCTGCTGCTGCAGCGCATGGGTGTGCCGGTGCTGCTGCATGGCACGCTCGAGGGCGGCGGGCGCGTTGCGAGTGCATACATCCTGCGTGAGCTCGCCGTGCTGCCCAGCGGATCCCTGGCGCAGGCCCAGAAGTCGCTGGATGAGGAGTTGCTGGCCTTCGTGCCGACCGCCGTTCTTTGCCCCGGACTGGCCAACTTGTTGTCCTTGCGCAGCCGGCTCGGCGTAAGCAATCCCGCCCACAGCCTGGTGACTTTGCTGGATCCGTTCGAGAGTGGCGGATTGCGCGTGGTGTGCGCCGATCAGCCTCAGCGGCTCGAAAAACTGGAAACTTTCCTGCAGGCCACCGGGTTCGATGCCCTGCTGATGAAGAGTACGGAAGGCGAACCATTCGCCAATCCCAAGCAGCGGCCACGGATCAAGTTTTTCCGTCAGGGTGAGGCGATCGTACTGTTCGAGGAAGAGATGTTATCGGCCCGTGGCTCGCTGAGCCAACCGTCCGCCATCGACGCAACGGCCACGGCGGCATGGGTGAAGCAGGCAATGGCGGGCCAGGTGCCCATTCCTCACCCTCTGGTGAACCAGCTGGCATGCTGCCTTTACGCTTCCGGCTATACGGACGACATGAATCAGGCCAAGGCAATTGCCGCAGTGGAAGCGGGCGGCCTCACGCCACAGGTTCACGGACGTCCCGCCGATGGAGCGCATTCCAGGGCGATTACCTGACCATCCGGCGCCCGCCTGGTCGCCGGCAGCGTGCCGCTTGTCGATATCGATCTGAAGCCATGATGTTCAAAGACTCAACTGTCTCTCCGGAAAATATCGTCTGCACGGGAATAACGCTGGGCAAGCCGCTGTTGCAATTGCAACTGGGGCACGCCACCGCGTCGGTGCCGGGCAAGAACAATGAGGATTTCCACGGGATCGTCACCCCGCATGAAGAACGCGAGGCGCAGACCAGGGGCATCGCCGTGGCCATCGCAGACGGGGTGAGCGGCAACGGCGGCGGCCGCCTTGCTTCGGAAACGGCGGTGAAAAGTCTGTTACGCGACTTTTACGGCGCGCCGGCCATCTGGAATATTACCCAGGCGCTGGACAAGCTGCTGCGTTCGATCAACGACTGGCTGTTTTCAGAAAATGCCCGCCATCCGGAATATGAAGGCATGGTGACCACGCTTACCATGATCGTATTCAGGGGCAATTACTATCATATGGCACATGTCGGCGACACGCGGGTCTATCGCCAGCGCGGTGATGTATTCAAACAGCTGACCATCGACCACACTTGGGAAAGAAGCGACATGCGTCACGTCCTCAAGCGGGCGGTCGGACTCGACAGCCATCTTGTGGTGGATTACACCGACGGCGAATTGATTCCGGGCGATGTTTTCCTGATGGCGAGCGACGGCATCTGGGAGGTGCTGGGGGATCGCGTCGTCCGCGAAATAATGCAAGGGGGCGGATCCACCCAGGCAATCGCCGAAGAATTGGTGGAACGATCGATCAAAAATCAGGTCCAGTATATGGGGCGAAATGACGCAACGGCGATTGTCATCGCGGTCGACGAGTATTCCGCGAACCCGTGATCTGCTTTGGTTGTTATGCCGCGTTCCATTAAACTAGCGCGCTTTTTGAACGCGCCCAATTACATCTGATCAGGAGATCGACACGTGCAGCATCAACTCCCGCCCCTCCCATACGCCCTGGACGCATTGCAACCGCATATCTCCAAGGAAACGCTGGAATTCCATTACGGCAAGCATCATCAGGCCTATGTCACCAATCTCAATAACCTGGTGAAGGGCACCGAATTCGAAAACGCCGGCCTCGAGGAAATCATCCGCAAAGCCTCCGGCGGCATCTTCAACAATGCCGCGCAAGTATGGAACCATACTTTCTACTGGTCCTGCCTGGCGCCGCGCGCCGGCGGCGAACCGAAGGGGCCTCTCGCGGACGCAATCAACCGCAAGTTCACGTCCTTTGCCGCCTTCAAGGAAGCATTCTCGAAAAGCGCAGTCGGGAATTTCGGCTCCGGATGGACCTGGCTGGTGAAGAAAGCGGATGGCACGGTGGACATCGTGAATACGTCGAATGCCGCCACGCCGCTGACCGGGCCGGATAAACCGCTGCTTACCTGTGATGTCTGGGAGCATGCCTACTATGTTGACTACCGGAACCGCAGGCCGGATTACGTTGCGGCTTTCTGGAATCTCGTGAACTGGGAATTCGCCGCGAAGAACTTTGCCGGCTGATCGAATTACGCTTATATGCGGGGCGTCGGTTGACGCCCCTTTTTTATTTTCCTTTCCGCGGGAAATGCCTGAAGCCTGCGCAGAGATTAATTCCCACTATGACGCTCAACTATTGCGGTGCCAGTCCGCGTTCTCTACACTGGCCGCGGTTTCATAACGCGAGGAGGGGAAGATGAAGAATCCGCTGGATACGCTGTGGGGCACGGTGATAACCGGTTTCGTGCTGACTGTCATCCTGTACTTCGTAGTCAAATCCTTGATAGGGGGATAAGCCATGGAAATGCTTCCCGGAATTTACCGCTGGATTCATATCATGGCCGGCATCATGTGGGTCGGCTTGTTGTACTACTTCAATTTCGTCCAGGTGCCCGCATTGAAGGCGGCGCAAGCCGACAGTTCGGCTGCCGGCATTACCAAGCACGTGGCGCCGCGCGCGCTTTTTTACTTCCGCTGGGCCGCACTCGCAACCTGGCTCGCGGGCGCCGCGTTACTGAGCTCCCATTTTGTCGCGGCATTCACGTTTCAGGCGGGCTTTCAAAAAATCGGCATCGGCGCGTGGCTTGGCACCATCATGCTGCTCAATGTCTGGGGTCTGATCTGGCCGAACCAGAAGAAGATTCTCGGGTTGGTGCCCGCTACGGATGAACAGAAGAACAAGGCACGGCGGGTCGCCTTTCTCGCTTCGCGAACGAACACCGCGTTGTCGATACCGATGTTGTTCTTCATGGTGGCGCAATCGCACATCCCAATGTAGTCGGGAATCGCGTTGAGCCGAAACGCCTGGGACCGCCCGGGCGTTTTTTATTGAGCGGGGGGAAGGTTTTTCAATCCTTCGACAACGTCGCCCGCTTTGATGCCTTGCTTGCGGAACCAGCCGCTGTTCATTTCCAGCGCATAGGATGCCGCGCCGGAAGAAGCGTGCGCTTCCTCCGAAAAGGGCGCCATTTCGGCAATGTTGAGAATGCGCCCGCTGGCATCGATAAATGCGACGGAAAGCGCGATCCGCGTGTTCTTCATCCACATTGCGGACGCCTCGGTGCGTGGATACAAAAATATCATGCCGCTGTTTTCAGCGAGCTTGTCGCGGAACATCAATCCCCGCAGGCGGTCTTGCTCGGTGTTGGCGATCTCTGCGCGGATTTCATGTTTCTTTATCCGCAACGGATAAGTGATCAGCGGGTCGGCATGCGCCGAAAGTGCTGTCGCAACGACCAGAATCGCGATCTTCGCGAGAAGCAAGGGGCGTTTTATGATTCGCATTTTGATTTCGGTAGGTGAAACAAGGAATGAATGCATAGCATGAGCGAGTTTGCCGACGGCGCGATGTTTTCGTCCAGTCAAATTTCTATCGCAGGAGTACTTATGCGGCAGTTGCACACAGACGCGCCTAGCAAAGTATCGGCGGGATTGCGCCGCTGGCATCGAATGCGCGCCTGAGTCGCAGACTGCATGCGGGCAAAACCGAATGAATGCGGGTGGCGCCGCATGCGTGCGACAGGCCGCCGTGTTATTGGTGCGCCGCAATAATTCTGACATCGCGAGCGACCATCGTTACAGGGCAGAAATGTGTTGACAACATATTGCGTAACTCTTAATTTTCGCCCTGCAGTAAAGCTCGTCTAGATCTGAAATTTTTCAGGTTGTCCGATCTTGCTTTACGCATCGAGGCAGTAATCAAAACCTAATGCGCGGTGTCAGGCTCGAAGCGCTGCGCACTTCTTCGGGAGGTTTAAAAAAAAATGGTGAAGCAATCGTTGCACCTCAAACGTGCTGCGGTATCCCTCGCTGCAATCGCGGCGATCGGTGCTTCTGGGGTTGTCTCCGCACAGGGTCTGGATAGCGCTGAATCAAAGCTCTTTCCGAACTATGTGACGGACGACATGCTTCTGAATGCCGACAAGGATGCGCAGAACTGGCTCCTATATGGACGTGACTACCAAACGACGCGCTACAGCCCGCTGACCCAGGTCAACCGGGACAACGTCAAGAAGCTGACTCCCGTCTGGAACCTGTCATTCGGTGTTCTGGAAGGCCAAGACAGCCAGGCGGTCGCGGTTAACGGCATGATCTATGTCACGACGTCCTTCAACAAGGTGATCGCGGTCGACGCTGCTTCCGGCAAGGTGGCCTGGAAGTACGAACGCGAGCTGCCGGGCGACGTGTTCCCGAAACTGTGCTGTGACGTTGTCAATCGCGGCGTGGCCGTCTACAAGAACAAGGTTTACCTGGCTACTCTCGATGCGCACGTCGTTGCGCTGGACAGCGGCTCCGGAAAAGTGGTCTGGGACAAGAAGATCGGCGATTACACCTACGCTGAAACCTTCACGATCATGCCGATGGCCCTGCACAACAAGATCATTTTCGGTACCGCTGGTGCTGAATATGGCGTGCGCGGCTGGATTGCGGCGATCGATGCTGATACGGGCGCTCCGATCTGGAAGACCTACACCATTCCCGGACCCGGCGAGCCTGGCAACGACACCTGGCCCGGCGAATCCTGGAAATACGGTGGCGGCTCGGCTTGGATCACTGGCTCCTACGACAAGGAAACCAACTCCCTGTACTGGCCCGTGGGCAACCCCGGCCCGGACTTTGACCGTCACGTTCGTATTGGCGACAACCTGTTCACCAACAGCAACCTGTTGCTCGATCCGGAAACCGGCAAGATCAAGAGCTATTTCAATTACACGCCGAATGATCCGTACGATTACGACGGCGTGAACGAAATGATCCTGGTCGACGTCGGCGGCAAGAAGCTCTGGCTGCATGGCTCGCGCAATGGTCACCTGTATGGTATCGACCGCGTCAACACGTCGAAGAGCAAGGCCGGCAACGAGCACAAGTGCGTATGGGTTACTGCACTGCAGCGCGTGAACTGGACCAAGCCGATCACCCCGGCCAACAACTGCAAGCCGGTCTACAACTATCCTGAGAAGGATGTGGTGTACGACAAGGTGACCACCGATATCGCTCCGTCACTGGACGGCGGTAAAGAATGGCACCCGATGGCTTACAGTCACCGCAGCAAGATGGTTTATGTGCCGGTGTACGATTTCGCCATGGACCTCCAAGCCAAGAAAATGGAATGGAAGCGCGGCGAATGGTACTTGGGCGCGAAGATCATCAACTTCAACGCTGGCGCTGGCCACACCAAGGCCTTTGACGCGGCGACCGGCAAGCTCGCTTGGCAGAAATCCCAAAGCTATCCCGCAACCGGCGGCATGCTCGCAACGGGTGGCGGCTTGGTGTTCTACGGCGATCCCGAAGGCTATTTCAACGCTGTGAACGACGAAACCGGCGAGCATCTCTGGTCCTTCCAGACTGGCTCCGGCATCCACGGCAACCCGACGTCCTTTACCGCGCAGAATGGCAAGCAATACGTGGCCATTGTGTACGGTGCGGGCGGCGGCGGCATCTGGCCCATTTTCTATTCAGAGTTCCTGAAGAAGAATCAGAAGGGCGGCGGCCTGATGGTATTCGCTATTGAGTAATATTCAGCAGCGGACGCCTAGTTAAGTAATACGCAGCAACATGTAAGGCTAAGGGGGGCAAAGCGTCTGCCCCCCTTATTTTTTGGGAAGAAACGGCGCAGACCGTTCTCGCTCTTGGGTAAACCAGCAAAGCCGCAGCAACGTTGACGAGGAATAAAGGGGAATGGCCGACAGGATTCTTAAAGGAGTTGAATGTGCGTAAGTTATTTACTTTATTCGGATTGACCTTTTTACTCGCATTGACGTCAGTCACAGTCCGGGCGCAGACCGATCCGGATGAGATCGCCGATACGTTGGAGCGTTCGAAAGCGAAAGGCAAGTTGCTGGCGTGCGCTGATCCTTATTCTTTCCCTTCGGCGGCCCAGAATACCGACCCCCCCGGATACGACATTGAAATCATGCGCGAGATCGCCAAACGCGGCGGCATGCGGCTGGAAATGGTTTGGGCGGACACCGGCACACGCGGTGGTACGTCACGCGCATTCCGCAATTCGATACTTAAGAAACGCTGCGACGTATTTCTCGGCATGTCCGATAGCGGCGATGACGATATGCTGATGGGGCAACTGGCATTTACCAAGCCCTATCTGGGCATGGGCTACGTGCTCGTGGTGCAGGGCAAGGCTGCAGACAAAAAGGCACTGGGTGAACTCAAGGAGGCCAACATCAAGGTCGGTGTGCCGATGTCCACGCCGATAGACGATTATCTCTTCACCCGCGACATTCCGAGATCGCTCTATCTGGATAGCAGCAGGATCATGCAGGCAATGGCGAATGGCGAAATCGACGCCAGCATGGTATGGGCAACCGCAATTTCGGATGCGCGTCGTAAATATCCCGATGCGAAGTTCCACATGGTGGAGGGTTATGTGCCCGAAGCCGACCAGCGTTGGAATCTGAATTTCGTCGTCCGCAATCAGGACAAGTCCCTGATGAAGTTCATCGACGATTCCGTCGCCGAATTGCTTGCCAATGGAAAGATGAAGCAGATCGTCGAGAGTTACGACGTCCCGTTCTATCCGCCCTTTTCATAAGTTCCTTAAGGAGGTTTGTTTGTCATGTCAGGTCTGAAACTCAACACGGTATTCGCGAAGCTGGCAGCGGTGGCTGCCTTTGCCATGACCCTGGGCGTGGCGTTGCCGGCCGCTGCGCAGCACAAGGCGAATAGCGACGATATGGAAGTACCCACGAACGACATGAAAGTCGTCGAGATGGGCAAGGGCATGTTCGGGCGACGCTGCGCGTTCTGTCACGGCAGTGGCGGCCACGGCGCCAAAGGACCATGCCTGTCGTGTGGCGTATTCAAATATACCGGCAACACCAACAGCAGTATCTACGTCACGATCGCCACCGGCGTACCCAAGAATCTCGGAGGGACGATGGGGGCGTTCGGTACGACAATGAGCCAGGAAGAAATACTCAGCGTGATTACGTTCCTGCGCTGGGAAGAAAAGCGCCGCATTGACGGCGCTGAAATTCCGGACCCGTACAAGAACAAGAACGACGAGGCAATGGTTTTCCCAACGCAGAAGTGACGGGAAAGCAGGACTAGAAATGCGAAGA
>JANXPQ010000499.1 GCA_025357235.1 Betaproteobacteria bacterium | reverse complement strand
GATCCAGGGCATCAAGGACCTGTGGATCCTCAAGATCGCATTGGGCCGGCCTGAAAAGCAAGCTCACATTGACGAGCCACAGTTGGCCGCGTAACGTGCACCGCACCGCCGCCGGTTGCAACTACCAGTGGGACATCGCCGCACCGACCGTCGTTCTGGTCAGGCACCCTTCAAAAAACCGATGCCGGACCAGTCGGTCACGTCACCGACATGACCGGTCACGTTCCCGAAATCGCCGGTCACGATGCCGAAAACACCGGTCACGCTCTTCCGAAATACGCACCATCGTCAAGAAGGAGCCTCAACTCGATGCCTCGCTCTACACCTGTATACAGATCTTGTCGGTCTCGGTCTTCGAGAAAACCCAGCTTTCATGCGCCCTGCAGCTCGATGCCTCCCAGATCGACCTGCCACCCAGCGCTAACCAATTGATCTTGTTCAACATTTAACCGGACAGTAGTGAAACAAAGCCTTCTGTAAGTCGCAAGAGTGGGGGCTAGCCCTGGGCTAGCCCAGGCGACAGCAGGACGATCTACTCGGCAGCCGGATTCAATCAGGGGAACGCGATCCTCGGCGGCTACGACTTCGTTGCGCAATTGTCCAGCATCAAGGTGCCAACCGCGGTTCACTACGGAGCAGGCGACATCTGGCGTTTCGGCGATAACGAGAAGATGGCCAAGAACATCCCGGGGGCGACGTTGAAGTATTTCCCCAACAGCGGGCATTGGCCATTTCAGGAAGAGCAGGCTGCCTACGTCGCCTATATGCGTGGTTTCGTCGCCAGCTTGCCGCGCTAACAGGCTAGCGACAGTTCCCCGCGCGGTCTATTCGGTTCATCGCCCTTTGGTCATGAATTGTCCGCGCGGGCGAAGTTCAATCCCCGACAGTCTTTGCTCGAGGATGTGGGCAATCCATCCTGCGGTTCGGCCAATGCCCCACAGCGCGCTGGCGCAGCGTTCGGGCAGGCCTCCGAAGATTGTCAGGAGCACCAGAGCAGCTTCGATATTCGGATGGATGCCGAGTTGGTCGCGCACACATTCGACAAACCGAAGTGCGAACTCTGCGCCGTGCGACTTCGGCCCGATCCGTTTAGCGAGCTCGATCAGCACAACCGCTCTCGGGTCGCCGTCCGGGTACAGCGGGAGCGAGAAGCCTGCCATGCGCTCCCGCCGCTGCTCGGCCTGTGCCAGGTGCGACAAAAATTGAGCCTCGGACTGGATGCTGCGAAAGACATCTTCTGCGATGTCGCAACCGCCAGCCAGGCTACTGCCTCGATGAGTTGCCAATGCAGCGACGACGCAGGCGTGCAAGCCGGAGCCTGCGGAAGCCGCAATTCGCGCGGCGAACGTTGCGGGGGCCAGTTCGTGGTCGGCGCCGAGGATGAGCGCTGCATTCACCGAGTGGGCGAGGCTCTCCTCAACCTCGAACCCCATGGCCTGAATAATGTGCCACGCTAGCGGCTGCTCGCCGGTCGGGGTCACGAACCTGGAATGGCGGCCCAGCAGTCCGCATGTTCCGGCGAACGCAAAGAGCAGTTGCCGCGAGTAACGCGTGGACCCACTGCGCAACTCTTCGGTCAGTGAGGCACCCCCCAACGCCGTAGCCGTCGTTGCAAACGCGCGCATCATCCGGAGGTTGGCTCCGGGTCGGATGCCCATCCCGTCGAGCGCTCGGTCGACGTCCACATCGATCTCTTCCGTCACCCACGTGTGTCGGTTGTCAGGCAGGATGCCTGACCAGAGCAGCTCTGCGACGTTTTCGAACGCGCCGGGATGGCGGACCAGATCGCTGGCGAGGTGGGTGCGGTAGCGCGGACCCAGGGGAGTTATCTCCGTGATGCTGGTATTTAGCACCGGCGGACCCCAATGCATCGCCGCGGCCGCCGCGGCGCTCTGTCCGTGCCGCGCGCTACTGCGTACCTGCAGCCCCTGCACCTCCGCCCGCCAGTAGAGGTTAGCCTTCCGGTTGATCTGTTGAATCGGCCTGAGAAGGCCGCGACTCACGTACGTGTACAGGGTGGCGGGCTTGATTCCCAATATCTGGCATGCGACTTTGGCATCGATCAGATCTGCACTGGTTCCGTCTGGCGATATTGATTGGGCGGCGAGGTCGGGGTTTTCCATGATCGACTATCGAATCGACATTGATTTGATATCTGGTCTCCGTAGACTACATCAAGTCGTGACCCTTGCAAATCGCGCTCAACCCTCTTTAAGGAACCGTCGATGACCGACAGCCAGAAAGTTGCGAATTCAACGCGAGTGGTCGTCATCACCGGTGCCGCACAGGGCCTCGGCCGTGCCTACGCCTTGCGCTTTGCGACCCTGGGTTACCGACTGCTGCTCCTGGATCTGAATGGAGATGCATTGGCCAAGGTCGCCGAAGAGGTCGGCAAAGCCGATCGCGAATGTCGGGCCATCGTCGCCGACATCAGCGACGTCCATTCCGTGCAAGGGGCTGCACAGCAGATCGATGCTGCATTCGGACGTGTCGACATCCTCATAAACAACGCGGCTATCTTCTCGCAGCTGAAGATGAGGCCGTTCGAGGAAATTCCACTCGACGAGTGGACTCGCGTACTGCACGTCAACATTACCGGAACCTTCCTCATGGCGCGCGCGATGGTGCCCCTGATGCGACGCAACGGGTGGGGCCGATTGATCAACGTGTCCTCGGCGGCCGTGCTCATGGGTCGGCCCCATTACCTGCACTACACCACGTCGAAGGCGGCGGTGATCGGCATGACCCGGTCGCTGGCGCGCGAACTCGGCCCGGCGGGAATCACCGTCAATGCGGTACTCCCTGGCGCGACCGACACCGAGGTGGCGCGCGAGACCGTGACGCCAGCGCAGAAAGCCGCACTGATCGCGATGCGCTCGATTCCCCGCGAGGAAAACGTGGACGACGTGACTGGGGTGGTCCTCTTTCTGGCCAGCGAGGAGAGCCGCTTTGTCACGGGCCAGTCCTTGTCTGTGGACGGGGGAACTACGTTCTTGTGATCGCCCGCCTTCATTCACTTCCAGTCGCGCATCCACAGAGTTCGAGAATGCAGCGGATCAAGCTGGATCAGCAACTCATCGTCTTCGGGATCTTCGTCCTGTTGTTCGGGGTGTTCTCGGTCTCGCTGCCCGGGTTCCTTTCGGCCCAGAACGTCATCAACCTGGTCCGGAACGTCTCGGTGCTGGGAATACTGGGACTGGGTATGGCAATCGTAGTGATCGGCCGTGGCATCGACCTGTCGATCATCGCCGTGCTCGCCGTGCCCTCCGCAGTCGTGCTGAAGTTGCTGGGCGACGGGCACGGCCTGCTAATTTCGCTCGCCGCAGGCTTCGGACTGGCCGCCTTGACGGCAACCATCAGCGCACTGTTGATCGCATATGCCGAAATACCGCCGTTATTTGTCACCCTAGCGATGGGCATCATCCTTTCCGGGATCGGCCAAAGCGGCATCTTCAACTACGAGATAGTGGAAATGCCCAGCAACTTCACGACACTCGATTTCCTTGGGCATGGTGACCTGTTCGGAATTCCGTACATGGTGTTGACCCTGATGGCCTGCGTCGTCATCGTTTGGGCTTTTATGCGTCAAACGCGCCTCGGCACATTTATCTATGCTGCCGGCGACAACCCGCTGACCGCCCGGACCAGTGGCATTTCCACGCGCCCGCTTGTCATCCTGCAATACGTGCTCGCCGCCATCATCGCCGTCGTGGCAGGACTGGTCATTTCTTCTTCGGTTGGAAATATGAACACTCGTATTTTCAATTCAAACATGGTCTACGACGTCATCCTGGTGGTCGTCCTCGGGGGCATCGGTCTTTCCGGCGGTCGCGGTGGCGTATTGAATGTCGTCGTCGGTACCTTGCTCATGGGAACCCTCGTCAACGGCATGACCATCATGAGTTTATCGACAACGGTGCAAGACCTGATCAAGGGTTTCATTCTGTTGATCGCCATCTTGATCGATACCGTTGTCAATCCGCGCAACGAGGAGACCGCTCAACAGGGCGATATCTGACCAACCGGGGCAGTCACGGGAAGGCCACTATTCACCAAAAGGAGACAGAGATGAATTCGAACTGTGGAAGAGTCTATAAACATCTGTTTGCGCTGTTCGCTCTGGCGCTAAGTTTGCACAGCATTGCGCAAGACGCGCAGCAAGGGATTTCCGACCCGTCGCGCGACCCATATTACAAGGCCATGAAGGGCAAGCGCGTGGTGTTCGTGCCGTTGTTCATGGGCTTGGATCTGACCGAAGGGTGGGCTGCCTCGATGAAGAAAGAGGCGGACATCAACGGCTACAAGTTCGAAGTCCGGAATTCGAACTGGAATACCGCGGCCGGCGCGCAGACGATTCAATCGTTGATTTCCGAGAAGCCAGACGTGATCCTGGTTCAGAACCCGGATGTGCAGTCTTACGCCAAGCTCATGCAGAAGGCCGAACAGGCGGGCATACACGTGATTCAGGTCAACATGAAGACCAACATCACGACCAGCGCTTTTGTCGGTGGCGATTGGGCCGGCATCGGTGAGACTCAGGCCAAGTGGATGGCCGAACGTTGCAGTGCGGGCTCAGGCAAGGTGGCGTTGCTCATCGGGCCGCCTACTGCGGCACCTAGCGCGTATGCCCTGAACGGCGTGACCAATATGCTGGCGAAGTATCCGAAGATCAAGTTGGTCGCTGTGTTGAACGGCGAATGGGACGCCTCCAAGACGAAGAATGTCACTCAGGTCGCACTTCAACAGAATCCTGACCTGTGCGGAATCATCGGTCCGTGGGACACGCCGGACGTAGGCGCCGCGGCAGCTATCAAGGAGGCTGGGAAGACCGGGAAGGTCTTGCTGGCGACCTCCGGCGGCGGAGCCAAAGGGGCTTGCGAGGGCGTCAAGGACGGGAAGTTCGATCTGAATGTGAGCTACAACGTTCCCGGTCAGGCACGTGACCTGAACAACTTGATCAAGATGTTCCTCACCAGCAACAGCAAACCCGGTGCCATTCAAGTGACGAACTATTCACCTGTCGTCTTGCTGACCAAGGAGAACGTGAACACCGACAAGCAATGCTGGTCGCTGGAAGATCTCAAGTAGAGCTGATGGCAAGGTCCGTGCTCCACCGGAGCATGGACTCTCGCTGGTCGTATATCCCTTCGAAGTTGTTCCAGTCGCATAAATGCGTGAGCGCCTCATAAGGTTCCGATATCGGTTCTGGCCCGACCACATCGTCGGCGAATTGCTATCGAAGAGGTGGACCGAAACCGCGGTCCCCATGTTCTTTCTGATCGTGACGGTCGCATTCTTCAGTCTGAAGATCGACAACTTCATCTCTTTGAACAGCATTGCCGACACGATTAGGCAATCCGGTGAATTCGGCTTCGTCGTCCTCGGCATGGCTATGGTTTTGCTGGCGGGCGGTATCGACATGTCTGTGGGTGCGATGTTTGGGCTCAGCAATCTGTGCGCGCTCTACTGCGAACAGGTGCTGAAATGGCCCGTGCCGTTGACCGTCGTCTCCACCTTGCTGGTCGGATCGATACTCGGTGGAATCAACGGCGTGTTGATAGGTTATCTGCGGCTGCGCGCGTTCCTGACCACGCTCATCACGTTGATCATCTATTTCTCGCTGTTTGATCTGCTGACACTGCGATTCGCGGTCGAGATCGCATCCTTCACGCCAGACTCCGTCGTCTGGGACTGGATCGGCAACGGCGATCTGATGGGCGTCCCCTCGGTGGGCCTGGTCTTCGGGGTGATGGCGATTGCGGGTCATATCTTCCTGACCCGCATGAGTGGAGGCTGGCATATCTGCGCGGTCGGGGGCAGCCGTCGTTCCACCTACAACGCCGGCATTTCCGTGAAGCGCGTCGTTGCACTGACATACGTCGGTTCAGGCGCATTGACCGCGCTCGGGAGCATTTTCTTCGCGGCCCGCTTGGCGAGCGCGGGCTCGGATACCGGTCGCGGCCTGGAGGTCACGATATTGACCGCGGCGGTGCTCGGAGGAATCCGGCTGGGTGGCGGCAAGGGATCCGTCGCCAAGGCTGTTCTGGGCTTGTTGATCGTCATGCTGATCACCAACGGATTGCTGCGTCTGGCCGTGCCAGGGGGGCCCTCGCGAGTCATCCTCGGGACCATCCTGCTGCTGGCGGCGCTCATCGACATCCGCTGGTTCAAGAACCGCGGCAAGCTCATTCAGGAGGTGTACGTCAGCCCCACTTACGTGGTGATGCCCCCAGCTCCCCGGACTTCTCGTGATTCGGGCAGCGTCTACGCTGTCAACGATCGACTGCGAGACGTCGAATTGATCGGCCTGGGTGAAGTGGAGGCAGCCGAGGACGTCATCCTCGACGATGCGGACGATCTGTACTGCGGCTCGCGACACGGCGACATCATTCGCTTCTTCGGCCCAGACCATGTCCGCAAGGAGGTGTACGCCCATATCGGGGGCCAGCCGCTCGGGATGGCGTTCGATCATGACCGCAACTTGTACGTGTGCGTTGGCGGAATGGGCCTTTATCGCGTCACGCCGCAGCGCCAGGTCGAAAAGGCGACCGACGAGACGAATCGCTCACTGATGTCGGTGATCGATGACAGTCGCTTGCGACTCGCAGACGACCTGGACATCGCCCCGGACGGGCGCATCTTCTTCTCCGAAGCGACTGTCCGTTACGAGATCCACGATTGGCACTTCGACAGTCTGGAAGGGCGTGGCAATGGACGCATCATCTGCTTTGACCCGCGCACGAACGAGACGAGAACCGTGCTTGACAATCTCGTCTTTCCCAATGGAGTCTGCATGGACTCCCAAGGCCACTCGATCTTCTTTGCGGAGACTTGGCTTTGCAGGGTGAGGCGTTACTGGTTTGCGGGCCCGAAGAGCGGTCAAGTCGAAGACGTGATTTCGGATCTTCCGGGATATCCAGACAACATTAACCGGGCGTCAGACGGCAACTTTTGGCTGGCAATGCTCGGCATGCGAGGGCCGGCATTCGATCTGGCCATGCGCAAGCCAGGATTTCGCATTCGCATGGCCAAGCAGTTGCCCAAGGATGAATGGCTGTCGCCCAACATCAACACGGGCTGCGTCATCAAGTTCAACGAGCGCGGCGAGACACTGGAATCGCTGTGGGACGACGGTGGCTTGAACCATCCGATGATTACCTCCATGCGCGAGCATCGCGGCTATCTCTATCTTGGCGGGCTGTCGAACAATCGAATCGGCAAGTACAGGCTCGAAGGCGCCGATCCCGACTTCATGCAATATCGTTTCGCGGAAGGCAGGCGCGAAATTGCTTAAGTCGATTCTTCGCGCTGTCGCCCAACTGCGCAATGACGGCGATTCGTCGCTATCCATTCCTGTCTTCGATGGTGCCTACAGGCCGAACAATCTTCTCGAAGAAGCCCACGTGTTTGCGCAACGAGCGGAGATCGAAGATATCGCGGCAGCTCCTGACGGGTCGCTGCTGGCGGCCTGCGCATCCGAGGTCGTGCGCTTTCTTCCGGATGGAGAGAGCGTTCGGGTAGCGGATTTCGGCGCACCGGTGCAGGCCCTGGCGACATGGCCAGATGGTGCGCTGGTGGTCGCGGCAATGGGTGCGGTGATCGTGCGGGGCGGCGCTTCGGATAGCGCCCGACTTGCCTCCGTCGACGGTGCGGATCTGAGCGGCGTGAACGCCTTGCACGTCACGGGCTCGGGGACGGTGCTCATCAGCGACGGTTCCAAGGGTCGAGGCTATGCGCAATGGAGCAGAGACTTGCTGGAACGCGGCCGCACCGGGCGCCTGATCGAATTCGATCCTGGAACCGGGCGCAGTCGTGTTGTCGTCGACAACCTGGCGTATTGCTTTGGCGTTGGCCAGGACGCCGACCGTACTTTCGTCAGCGAAAGCTGGGCGCACCGGATCGTTGCCGTCGAGGCCGGCCTCGCTTCGCCGATTCTCGACCGCATGCCAGGCTACCCGGCGCGGATGTGTGCGGCCGCCAAAGGAGGATGGTGGCTGAGCCTATTTGCGGGACGTACCCAGCTCGTGGAATTCGTGCTGGCCGAAGACGACTACCGCGAGGAAATGATGCGCACCGTAGCGCCCGAATACTGGGTCTCTCCGGCAATGAGATCGGGCGCCGATTTTCTCGAGCCGCTTCAGATCGGCGGCGTCAAGCAAATGGGCGTTCTCAAACCGTGGGCGCCACCACGCTCGTATGGGCTGCTGGTTCGCCTGAATGAGCGGATGCAGCCGATCTATTCCCTGCACAGCCGTGTTGGATGCAAAAACCACGGAATCGTGGCTGCTGTCGAGTGCGGTGATGAACTCTACGTCCTCTCCAAAGGGGCGGGCCGAATACTGCGTCTTTCCGTTCCTCATATCGAACGGCGCCTAGACGTTCGCCGAGGTGCGACATGACACCGATCTTGGAATTGCGGGGCGCAACCAAGATCTACGGCGGAGCGCCGGCAATCGACGGCGTCGATTTCGCGTTGCTACCTGGAGAGGTGCATGCGCTTCTCGGCGAGAACGGTGCGGGAAAGTCGACCTTGACCAAAGTCATGGCTGGCGTAGTCAACCTCACCAGTGGTCAGTTGTTGATCGACGGCAGAGAAGTCAATCCACGCACGCCGACCGAGTCGTTGGCCATGGGCATCGCCATGGTGTTTCAGGAGACGAGCCTGGTCCCGACCATGACGGTGGCCCAAAACCTGTACCTGGGCCACGAGAAACTATTCAATCGCCTGCGCGGCGTCTACATCGCTGCGCAGCAGTTCCTGCAATCGCTGAACTTTGACGTGGACCCAACGTTGCTGGTCAACAACCTTGGTGCGGCGAAGAAGCAGATGGTCGAGATCGCTCGGGCGGTCTTGCACAAGGCTCGAATCATTGTCTTCGACGAGCCGACAGCCACGTTGACGCCGGAAGAAAAGGAGCACTTCTTCAAGTTGGTCCGCGATCTGAAGGGGCGCGGCGTGTCGATCATCTTCATCTCGCATGCGCTGGAAGAGGCACTGAACATTGCCGACCGGATCACCGTGCTACGCGACGGAAAGAAGGTCGTCACCGACGTCACAGCCAACTTCGACCGCGATCGCATCGTGCAGTCGATGGTCGGGCGGCAGCTCTCCGCAGAGCTCTACGGCGCGGCTCGACTCAGCGTGCGAGCAGCCGGACGACGCGTCCTGACAGTCGAGAACCTTCGAATGGGATCGATGGTTCGCAACACCTCGTTTTCCATCTTCGCGGGCCAGATTACAGGGGTGTTCGGCCTCGTCGGGTCCGGCCGCACCGAGACCTTCAAGGTGGTGGCAGGCCTGTCTAAGCGCGACTACTTCCATGGCGGTCGGATCGTGCTCAATGGCCGTCCGGTCCGGTATCGGGTTCCGGCTCAGGCGATTGCCGATGGCATCGCCTACATGACGGAAGACCGCAAAGCTGACGGGTTTTTCGAGACGATGTCGATCTCCCAGAACATCTATGTCGGCTTGCTGGCCAAGTTGGGCTGGCGCCGCAATCTGGTCCGAAGAAATGAACGGGATGCGGCAGGCGGCGAGTGGATCGATGCACTCAACATCAAGGCGGTGACGAAGGACGCCCGGGTCATCGAACTCTCGGGTGGCAATCAGCAAAAGGTCGTGGTGGCCAAGTCGCTCATTCAGGACCCGAGCATCCTAATCTTTGACGAGCCCACACGCGGCGTGGACGTCGGCGCGATCGCCGAAATTCATCAACTGATCCGCCGGATAGCCGATGAGGGCAAGGCCGTCGTGGTGATCTCCTCCTATATGCCGGAAGTTATGACGCTGGCCGACCGGATTCTGGTTTCGCGCCAGGGAAAGATTGTCGAGGAGTTCGACAACACGGTATCTGAAGAGCGGTTGATGTATGCGGCTATCCATTGAACGCGCAGATGGTCCTCGCATCGAATCGGCGCGAACACTCAACTCATTGCGGAAGAACGCCATGTCCGACGTAACCGATAACGGCGGCGATATGTCGTCCCAGGTCGCTGGCGCGTTGCCCGAGCACCGTTCCCACTTCTGGGCTGGGCAATGGCAGGAAGGCAGCGGCGTCGAGCGATTGCAGAGCCTCAATCCTTCCACCGGAGGGGTGCTTGCCGAGATGCCTGTCGCCGACGCCATCGACGTCGACGCGGCCGTCAACGCGGCGAGCGAGGCCTTCCCTGCCTGGGCGCGGACACCGCCGCTGCAGCGCGCGCGCTGCCTTCGCGAGGCAGCAGCGCGGATCCGTGCCCATGCCCTAGAGCTTGCGCTGATCGATGCCGCCGACTGCGGCAATCCTGTGAAGGCCATGGTCTTCGACGCCGAGATCGCTGCCACCCAACTCGAGTTTTTCTCCGGACTCGTGCTCGAGATCAAGGGGGAGACGCTGCCGACAGGCAACGGATCACTGAACTACACCATGCGCGAGCCGCTCGGAGTCGTAGCCCGTATCTATCCTTTCAACCATCCCTTCATGTTTGCGGCAGGCAAGATAGCCGCGCCGCTGGCGGCGGGCAATACGGTGCTCGTCAAGCCGCCCCAGCAGGCGTCGTTGTCGACGCTCCGGCTGATGGAGCTGCTTTGCGACGTGTTCCCCGCCGGGGTTCTGAACTGCGTGCTTGGTGGTCGTCAAACCGGCGCAAGTCTCGTCGCCCACCCCAGGGTGGCGGCCGTGGGCCTTATCGGCAGCGTGCCTGCAGGTCAGGCGGTGCTGCGTGCAAGCGCCGACGGCATGAAGAAGACCTTGCTGGAACTTGGCGGAAAGAACGCGATGGTTATCTATCCCGATGCCGACTTCGCCAGGGCAGTCGATGGCGCGGTGCGCGGAATGAACTTCACCTGGTGCGGTCAGTCCTGCGGCTCTACGTCACGGCTCTTTTTGCATGCGTCGATTCACGATGAAGTGGTAGCGGGTGTGCTTGAAAAAATAAAGCACTACAAGCCCGGCCTGCCTACCGATCCGGCCACCACCATGGGCGCCATTATTTCCAGCACGCAGCAGCAAAAAATCATGCGCTATATCGCCCTGGGTATTGAAGAAGGCGCAACCCTGGCCTGCGGTGGCGGCA
>JANXPQ010000489.1 GCA_025357235.1 Betaproteobacteria bacterium | reverse complement strand
TTCCGGCGAGCACCAGCGAAACCACGCTTGCTACAGCATACTTATTCACACGAGCCTCCTCTCGGGTTGTACACATACAAACCCGGCCATTTGTACCCGAATGTCGCCGACATGTAAATCATGGAAAGTTGCAGGCTGGCGCAACTGGACTCGGACAGTGGGCGGAGTCCGGGGCAGATATCTAGGCGGAAACCCGTGACACCCCTCGTCCCCGAAAATGTAGTGTATCGTATGTCGACGGTTTCTTTGGCACCCTGTTCGCCCATGCAGGTAACCTGGTCGTCGAAAAGCAATGACCCCGGCGCGAACAGACCTTGATCGAAATAGGTGTCGATTGCCATGGCAGCCTGGGGCGCGGTATCGGTTATAAGGATTGTCTGCGCCCCTATTCCATAGCCGGCGCGACCCAGACGACCCGGCGCTGGTTCCTGCAGGTCCATATTGGAGAGGAGCACCGAAAAACTCTATGGCCTTGTGCGGCTTCCAGGCTGAGCATCAGGCATCATCACTTGCATATCTCGGAAACTCCGAGGAGCGGAAGCAAGGCCTTCAAATGGTCGGTAATCCCGCGCGGAAAGCGATGGCTGGGATAGATCGAACTAGCGAACGCATCCAGGATGCAGTAAGTGCCGAATGCAATAACACGACGGACGATGTGCGTGAAATTTTATCATTGCTTTTCGAGATTTCCGGCCCAGCCAAGAAGCCACGGCTTATGCCGCTTTCGTCTGCTCGCTCAATGAACTAGCTGATTGATTTCGATAATCGGCAGCAATATTGCGAGCACGATCAGCAGCACGATGCCTCCCATCATCAGGATCATCATCGGCTCGAGCAGTGTGAGGAAGACCGCCAATCGCCGCTCAAGTGTTTGGCTCTCCAGGTGCGCTGCGCGCTCGAGCATTTGCTCCAGCTTTCCACTCAGTTCGCCGCTCGCCACGAGATGGATCAATAGCGGTGGAAACGCTCGCGTGGCACTGAGGGACCGCGCCAGGCTGGTACCTTCCCGTACTCGCTCGATAGCGGATTCGACGGCGTCGCGCATTACCATGTTGGTCATTACGCGCGCGCTGGAGATTAGAGCGGATAACAGCGGTATGCCGCCCCCCACCAGGATAGCCAGCGTGCTGGCAAACCGCGAGGTGTTAATGCCGCGAATCAGCGGGCCCACAACAGGCATGTTGAGTGTCAGCGAATGCCAGCTACGTCGTATTGCGTCGCGACGTAGCGCATAGCGTGCGGCCGTTGCTCCACCTATGACTAGAACCACGATATAGGGCCAAGCCGAACGCAAAAAGTCGCTTAATGCGATAAGTGCACGTGTCAGCCAGGGCAGACTTTGCCGTGACTGCTGAAATACCTGGACCACTTGCGGGACGACATAGACCAGCAAGCCCGTTACAACTGCCAGAGCCACCAACGTGACGAGTGCCGGATACATCAGTGCAAGTCCGGTTTTTTGTTTGAGGGCCTGGCGCGCATCAAGATAGTCGGCGAGATGCTGCAATACCGTCGGTAGCGCGCCCGAATCCTCCCCACCTTGCACCAATGCACGATAGAAATCCGGAAAGCTTTTCTCATAGCTGCCCAGGGCTGCGGCGAATGAGAGCCCGGCTGTGACTTCGGCTTTAACGCCTGCTAGCACTTCACGTGTTTTCGCGTCGGCAGCTTCTTCGATCAAGGCATTGAGAGACTGCTCCAAGGTCAGGCCGGATGCGAGTAAGGTAGCCATCTGCCTCGTCATCAGGCTCAATTCACCTGCAGAAATACCGCGTGCCCAAACCTGACGCGCGCGTTCGCGTGCGTGCGCCTGTCCGACCGATGAGGGAAGCAACCCCTGGGCACGCAACTGGGCACGGGCCTGACGGGGAGTATCAGCCTGAACCACGCCGGTTACTGTGCGACCGGCGGCATCCAACGCTTCGTATTGGAAAGCTTCCACGAGAATGACTATTCGCGCGTCACGCGCACTACTTCTTCCAGGCTGATTGCTCCTTGCGCAGCCCAGCGCATTCCATCATCTCGCAACGAGCGCATTCCGCGGGAAACAACATGTGCTCGCAAAATCTGCTCGGATGCGCGGTCGTGAATCAGGCGGCGCAGATCATCGTCCACGGTCAACAGCTCGTATATGCCGGTACGGCCGCGATAACCGGAACGATTGCACGCAGCGCAACCTTGCGCCGAATACAACGTACCGTCCGTCGGAGTCAGTCCCAGAGTTCGCAACTGTGCTGCATCGGCGACTATGAGCTTGCGACATTCCATGCAGAGTTTTCGCACCAGACGCTGTGCACCAACGCCGATCAGGCTGGAAGCCAATAGAAACGGTTCGATCCCCATGTCAACCAGCCGAGTGACCGCGCTAATCGCATCGTTGGTATGCAGCGTTGCAAACACCAAGTGGCCGGTCAAGCTTGCCTGAACCGCTATCTGTGCGGTCTCGAGATCTCGGATTTCGCCAATCATTACCACATCGGGATCCTGCCGCAGGATGGTGCGCAGCGCACGCGCGAAGCTCATGTCGATCCTGGTATTGACCTGAGTTTGACTGATGCCGTCGAGGTCATACTCGATCGGATCTTCCACAGTCATGATATTAAGCGCAGTCGCATCGAGCCGCGACAAAGCCGCATACAGCGTCGTGGTCTTGCCCGAGCCAGTCGGTCCCGTAATCAGGATAATACCGTGCGGTTCCTGAATCAGGCGGTCCATGTGCGCGAGGGTTGAGTCGTCCATGCCCAGACGCGTCAGGTCAAGGCGCCCTGCCTGCTTGTCGAGCAGACGCAAAACGACTCGTTCGCCGTGTCCGGTGGGAATGGTGGATACGCGCACATCGACCGGTTTGCCTGCTACGCGCAATGTAATGCGACCATCCTGCGGCAAGCGCTTTTCGGCGATATCGAGTTGCGCCATGATTTTTATGCGGGAAACGACGGCAGCATGCAGGGCGCGCGCCAGTTCGATCAGGTCGCGCAGAGTTCCGTCGACACGCAAGCGAACTACCGAACGCGATTCGAAGGGCTCAATATGAATGTCCGACGCCCGCTCACGCAATGCCTGCGTAAATAGCGCATTGATCAAGCGTATTACAGGCGCATCGTCCTGGCTTTCGAGCAGGTCTTCTATCCGGGGGATTTCCTGCAGCAACCGGGAAAGGTCCAGATCCTGCGCGAGGTCTCCGGCAAGGGCGGCAGCCCCTTCTTCCGCGTCGTTATATAGAGTCGATACCAGTTCGTCGAACTCTTCCATGCCGATTCGGCGAGCCTGCACAGGCACGCCCAAGTTCCGGCGCAGTTCAGCGATCGCGCTTGCCGGGGCATCGTTACGAACGGCGATCTCAGCTAGAGCGGGCCCCACCTCAGTTACGACGACGCCGTTTGCCTTCGCAAAAGCGTAAGAAACTTTGTAAGCAGCACGTGGGATCACGGTTCCGGTTTCTGATTTCTCGCCGGGACCGCAGGCTGGACATTCGATCGCGGCGGAACGATCGGGGATTCCATGTCAGGCAGAACCGAGTCTGGCTTGGGCTTTGCCTTGAGCTGTTCGCCGCGTATGTAGTCATAGCGTTCGCCGCTATACGTGCCAGAATCTTCGCTGTTGCGCACCAGCGTTGGTTTCAGGAATATCATCAGGTTGGTCTTGGTGTGCGAACGCGTCTTATAACGGAAGAGCCCTCCAAGGATCGGTATATCGCCAAGCAACGGCACTTTCTGAACGCCGTCGTTGACCGTATCCTGGATCAATCCCCCGATTACCACAATCTGCCCATTGTCGACGAGAACGGTCGATTCCACGGCCCGCTTGTTGGTGATTACGCCAGCAGCATTTGTCTTGTCGTCGATGCTGGAGACTTCCTGGTAGATTTGAAGCCGCACCGTGCCACCTTCGGAGATCTGCGGCTTGATCTGCAGAGTCAGTCCTACGTCATGACGTTCGACGGTCTGAAATGGCGTTGCGGTGGTTGACGTACCCGAGACCGCGTAAGAACCGGTGATGAAAGGCACATTCTGGCCGATGATGATCTTTGCCTCTTCGTTGTCTAAGGTCAACAAAGTCGGGGTGGAAAGAATATTGGCATTGGCGTCCGTCTCGAGAGCACGGGCCAGGAGGCCGAGGTTGACGATTGTGCCGACTCCCGGGATGGATACCTGCCCATTTACAAGGCCGACGTTCAGGCCGGCGCCGACGGTGGCGGGATTTTGCGAGATTCCTATGATATTTTGGCCGGTAGTGCCGAAATTCGTTCCTCCAAAGCCTTGCGTGCTATTGCCGCCAAGCCCGCTGAGGCTTTGCCATTGAATTCCGAATTCGGCAGCCTTGCTCGCCGTGACTTCGACTATCAATGCTTCAACATAGACCTGAGCGCGGCGCACGTCGAGCTTGTCCAGCGCAGCTCGCATGTTGTTGTAGATGGCGTCGGGTGCGGTAATGATGATGGAATTGGTGGCCGGATCTGCCTGAATGATGCCGGAACTGCTTGCCGATGACGACGGCTGGCTGTTGCTGAATGATGTGGAGCCCGGTTGATTCTGCTGCGTCGTTGACGAAGACGATCCAAGCGTAGTAGCCGTCATCGGTTTGGACGCCGTCGGCGCGGCGCTTTCCCCGCTGTAAATCGCCCGCAGCGTTTCGGCAAGCTTTACTGCTTCGGCGTTTTTCAGATATACGACGTGAATGTTTCCGCTGGCGCTGGTGGGCGTATCGAGTACCCTGACGAATTTACGCAATCGATCAACCCGTGATGCATCGCCCGAACGGACCAGCAAACTGTTCGAACGCGCATCCGCGACCACCGTGAATCGCTGAGACGGTTCAACCCCACCCTGCCCCTGTCCGATTTCCGAAAACAGGCGATTCACCGTCTGTGCCACGTCGACCGCCGACGCGTATTGAAGCGGGATAACAATCGGTTCGACACCGCTTGGCTGATCGATCGATTCGATGATTTTCGCTATGCGTTGCAGATTGTTCGCGTAGTCGGTGACGACCAGCGTATTGTTGTTCTGGTAAGCCGTAATGGTGTTGTTGGGGGCGATTAACGGACGCAACACCGGCAGGAGTTGCGCAGCCGACTCGTATTTCAGCGTGAATATCCGGGTCTCGATCCTGTCCCCTGTACTGCGCGCATTGTCGCCTGCGGCGAAAGTCGGGCTGGGATGAAGCTTGGCATCGGCTTCCGGCAGAATATTGACAATGCCGCGGTCCTCGACTGCCGTAAAACCCTGCAGGCGCAAGGCCGAAAGAAACACGTCATATACCAATGCTCGCTGCATCGGCTTTGCCGAGACGATGGTAATCGTTCCCTTCACCCTTGGATCGACCACGAAGTTCTTACCCGTGATCTCGGTCATCACCTTCACCACGCCTTCGATATCCGCGCTGATAAAGTTTAGCGTCACTGCATCGGAATCGGCGCGGCGCCCGGTTTGAGTAGACAGGGGCGCGGCGGTTTGTTTGGCAGTCGTTGCTTCGGTTTGCGGAGACTGCGTTGCAGATTCGTTTGCGCGGCTTAGAGGTCTCGATGCTCCCCTGTCCGCAGCCCACCCTTGACCGACAAAGGCCAACAGAGCGATCCACATCCAACTGCTACGTAGCGCATGACGCTCCATGGTTTCTGTAGTTTTAGTTGGACGTGTCACGGGTGGTCGAAATGGATTTCATCTGTTTATCCGTTGCGCGGTGGGTTCTGCAGTCGGCGATTTTTCCGGCCATGCAAGCGTTTCACGAACCCCGTTGCGGTCAAGAACAACATGATCGGCCACTACCTCTGCAAGCTGAATTCCTGGTGCGATTTCCTGGCCCTCGCGTGTGGCGACGATTTGCTTCCCATCCAGCACCATGATGGCATAACCGTCCCGTCCTTCAAGGGCGGCTACGACGCCCAGCAGACGGATTGCAATTCCGGTCGAGGCAGGCGCGTTCCCTCCCTTTTGAAGGCTTCCGAACAGCTCCAAGGCGGATACAATCGGGCCGCCCGGTTCTGCCTGGGTTGGCACGTGCGGTTCCGGATGTGGCGCGAGCCATTGCCATGTCCAGTACCCCCCGACCAGCCCCAGCAATGCCAGAGCCGCAATCGTTACCCCGGCGATTATCGCGGTTTGGGTAAATTCACCCCGACGGATCGAAAGTTGCATTAATTATTGTCTGGCCGACCGGGCAAAACGGCAGCGCGGAGCAATCGACCTCTTGGCTTTGGTAGGCGGCGAAACACTAATTTACCACGTATGGGATGCCATCCATACTACGCGGACCAACCAATGCGCAGTGTTAAATAGCGAATCCCAGCCCGAAAAGTCAGAGTGAAGGTTCGCAATCGCATGGAAGCGAGTCGCCAAAAATGGACTTGATCGCATTCTGGTTTCGTGACCGGCCAGCGACAATATTGTGCGTTCTTCGGAATGTCCCGCTAGAGGAAGACAGGATTTTGATCCACAGGTTCCTGCGGATGACCCCAAGTTGGGTATTGGAAGTGCAGAGGCCAAATAGGTAGTATCTATAATGATCACAGGTGTCCATATGCGAGCGGATCCGGAATTTCACCTGTATTTTCATTTTTGCAATGACGCGCCCGAACGAAACCGCGTAATCCAATCCGTAATTTACCAAGACAAGGAGCAACGCATGTTCGTAAGATTGACGGCTTCGTGCCACTTGAGTTCCGCTACTTCCGATTCAATTGCCGGGGGCATCCACGTATGTTGATATGGGCTCGCAAGCAGTGTGGTTTCACGTTGCTCGAGGTAATGGTGGTCGTCGTCATACTCGGCATTCTCGCTGCTTTGGTGGTCCCGAAAATCATCAGCCGCCCCGATGAGGCAAGGATAATAGCCGCGAAGCACGATCTGGCAAGCCTTATGCAGGCACTCAAGCTCTACCGTCTGGACAATCAGCGTTATCCCACGACAGAACAGGGCTTGCAGGCACTCGTTACCCAGCCGACGACAACCCCGCTGCCGCTGAACTGGAAGTCCGGCGGTTATATCGATCGCCTGCCCCGGGATCCATGGGGCAATCCTTATCAGTATCTCAATCCCGGAGTCCATGGCGAAGTCGACCTGTTCAGTTTCGGCGCCGACGGCGCGCCTGGTGGCGAGGGCAATGACGCAGATATCGGTTCCTGGGCTCTCTAGTCCCGCCCTTGTACCTCTTTCAGCAAACAGGGATGGGAAATAGCCGTTACCAGCACGCGGGACAAATCTCGGTGCCTGGCGTCGGAAAGGGATTTACGCTCATAGAGGTCATGGTTGTATTGGTTATCATGGGCCTCTTTGTCGGCCTTGTTAGCAATATCACCAGACCGGACGATCGCGCCCTGCTTCGCCTCGAGACGGAAAGGCTGGCACAACTTCTCGACCTTGCTGCAACAGAGTCCCGGCTTACCGGCAAGCGCATCGCTTGGACGGCGGAAGGAACCGGTTATCGGTTTTGGCGATTCGGCGCCGACACCGACTGGTCGGAGATCCGGGACGTTGATTCATTGCGTCCCCGAACTCTCCCGCAGGGGATGAAGATCGCAGGCTTGCGTGTGGAAAATACGTCTCCCCGTGAAAATATGCGTCTCGAGTTCACCTCCTTTGGTTCGACGCTATCCTTCGTCATCGAGATGACTTTTGGTGCCGCCAGTTCTTCGGTGGAAGGATCGCCGATCGGCGAGGTGCGCATATTGCCGGACGAACGGAAAGTAAATGGCGAGACGGCACCGCGGTAGAAAAGCGGGATTTACGCTTTTCGAGGTGCTCGTGGCACTGGCGATCATTGCCATCGCTTTGCTGGCGGCA
>JANXPQ010000477.1 GCA_025357235.1 Betaproteobacteria bacterium | reverse complement strand
ATTGCCTTCTTCCAGTTTAGGAAGAAACTCCAGGCCGAGGGTCGATGCTGCAAGCATGGCAAGCAGCACAAGCAAGGCCGTGGCGCCCAAGGTAAGGATGCGGTTGACAAGGGCAAACTCAAGGATCGGGCGATAGACACGACGCAGGCCGCGCACGAACAGAGTCTCGGTTTCGTTGACCCGATCGGCCAAAAATAGCGAGCTCAAGGCCGGCGAAACGGTAAAAGTGGCAATGAGTCCACCGAGGATGGCGTAAGCGTAGGTCTTCGCCATCGGACCGAAAATATGTCCTTCCACGCCCGAGAGAGTAAACAGCGGCACGAAGCCGGCAATGATAATTGCCGCGGAGAAGAAGATCGCTCGGTTCACTTCGAGAGCCGAATTTGCGATTACAGCGAACTTGCCGTGCAAATCGATCCTGGCTCGGACGCGATGCAGAAAAGAATCACCGGCGTGACGTGCTTGCGCTCCTTCCGCGAGGTGTCGGAAGATGTTTTCGACCATGATCACGGTTGCTTCGACGACCAGGCCAAAATCGATCGCACCAACCGAAAGCAAATTGGCCGATTCCCCGCGCAGAACCAGAATGGTGACAGCAAAGAATAAAGCGAAGGGAATAGTCGTGGCGACGATAATTGCGCTGCGAAAGTTACCCAGAAATATCCACTGCACGAGAAAAATGAGCAAGATACCCAACAAGGTATTGTGCAGCACCGTTCTGGTCGTGACGCTGATCAATTCCGTACGATCATAAATTCTCGCGACCCGGACTCCCGGAGGCAGCGTTCCGGAACTGTTGATGCTCTCTATCTCGGCTTTGACATGTTGCAGGGTGGGCAGGCTCCGTTCTCCGCGCCGCATGAGGATGATGCCTTCGACAACGTCGTCATCATCGTCCTGACCGGCAATGCCGAGTCGCGGCTGGTGTCCGACGCTCACTTTGGCGATGTCACCTAAAAGCACGGGCGAACCGTTGTTCGATGCCAGCATTGTGTTGCGAACGTCGTCCATGGAATGGATAAGACCGACCCCGCGCACCACAGCCGCCTGTGGCCCGAAATTCACCGTCTGCCCGCCCACGTTGTTGTTGCTGTTGTTGAGGACTTGCAGCACCTGTGACAGGGGCACGTTGTAATGGACTAGCCGGTTGAGGTCGACGGTGACATCGTAGGTCTTAGTCTTCCCGCCCCAGCCATTGACGTCAATCACACCCGGCACCGCTTTGAAACGGCGTTGAAGGATCCAGTCCTGGATGGTTTTAAGGTCGGTGACCGAATATCCAGGTGGGCCGACAACGCGATAGCGGTAAATTTCACCGATCGGACTCCACGGGGAAATCTGCGGTTGCGCCCCGTTGGGCAAAGGCGAAAGCTGGGAAAGTCGATTAATTACCCATTGTTCGGCCTGTTCATAGGTGAAGTCATATGTGAACTGCAACTTGACGTCGGAGAGACCGAACAGCGAGATTGTCCGAATGGCGGTGACGTGGGGAATTCCCGCCATCTGAACCTCGATCGGGATGGTGATGTAGCGTTCGATTTCCTCGGACGACTGGCCAGTGCTCTGGGTGACGATGTCGACCAGTGGCGGCACCGGGTCTGGATAGGCCTCGATGTTCAACTGGATGAAGCTGACAATGCCTGCAACGAATACCAATAGCAGCAGCACCACCATGAGGACTCGCTGCTTTAGGGCAAATACTACAACTTCATTCATGATCCAATTGTCGTTCGGTGCGAGACTGGAATGATCTCGGGTTGCATCACTTCTCCTGTCAGGTCAATCGGGCTTGGCTGCCCGATCGATAAACAGGGTGCCGCTGGTCACGATCTTCTCGCCAAGTTCGATTCCTGCGATAGCTTCCACCATGCCGTTGACGATTCGACCCGTGCGGATCTGTCTGGACTCGATGACGCCGCCGTCTTTCGCGACCCACACTCTTGCCGTGTCCCCTTCATAGACGACAGCAGATTCAGGCACCGCAGGAGCCAAAGATTCGCCACCGGTGATGATGCTGAAGGTCGCGAACATCTCCGGCTTCAATCTACCTTCTGGATTCTCGATCTCTGCACGTACAGGCAACCGATGTGTAGTGGGATCGACGGAGGGCGCGACATAGATGAGCTGCGCTTTGAATACCCGTTCCGGAAAGGCCATCACCCGAACTTCGACCGAGGCGCCCAGACGCATCAACGGTGCGTCCGTCTCGCGCACATTGGCCACTAACCAGACAGTTGAAAGATCACCGATCGAGAAGAGTGGATTGACGGCACCAGCTTGCACGTATTGACCGGGGCCGACCTGGCGATCGGTCACCCTGCCACTGATAGGGGCGAACACGAAGGTTGTCGGATCGATCTTTTGTGCCTCTTGAAGGGCATTAATTTCCGACTCGTTCTTGCCCAAAATACGCAGGCGATTGCGGACCGAGGCAAGAACCGTCTCGGCGTTGCGCAAGTTGTTTCTAGCGGTGACGAGATCGGCCTGGCTTTGCTGCCAATCCTGCATCGAACCGGCTTTGGCATCGTATAACGCGTGCTTGCGCTCTTCGCTGGTCTGCGCGAGATTGAGTTGTGAGCGCGCCGAATTGAGGGCAACCACAGCGCTGATTAGGTCGTTCTGCGCCTGGGCGAATTCCGTCGCCTCGAGGGCTAGCAGCGGCTGACCCTGCTTTACGTAGTCGCCTAAATTGACAAGGATCTTTGTGACCCGCCCGGAGTACGGCGAAAATATGAGTGTGGTCTTGTCGGCATTAAAGGTGATCTTGCCGTCGGTGACTTGAACGGTACGAAAAGTCAACGTCGTGATTGGCACCACCTTGAGAGTCGCCCATTGCGCAGGCGTCGGCCTGAATGCTTCCGGTGAGTCGGCCAGTTTCGTATTTGCCTGGGACGGATGGCTGTGAAAGGACGCACGTATTGCCCCCAAGCCAAGCGCTGTGCTTACGGCGAGGACCAGCACGATGACAATTAGCCATTGCATACGCCGTGACAACGGGAGGAAGTTGCGAGGATGAAAATGCACTCCGGTTCGCGGCATGGTCAGGTTTGTGCGGAGGCGGTGTCACGGATAGCATGATTTTGCAGTCCCACACTTGTGCAATATCCAATTTGAGCACAATTCAATTCATTACGTTTCAATGTATTTGTCCGCGCTCGTTTGGCGCCTTTCGAATATCGTTAATCACACCAGAAACGCGGAACGGGTGGCACAAAAGTCTCGAGTGCCACTGCTCAAATAATAATTCTTTAGACTCTATCGGTCGCCCGGAACAACTGAAAGTGGAATGAAATTAACAGCCATTACTTACAACGAACTTAATCGTTCGCCATTTCTGACGACGACCTTACGTTGATGGCTGTAAAACAAAAAAATGTTCGCGGCGCCAAATTCTTCACGTGGACACAATGTCTTTCAATAAGTACGTTGTCATGATCCGTAATCATGAATATGGAAATTGACCACCAATCGACATTCGATTAGGGCCTGTTAACACAATCTGAGTCCTTCGACGATCAACGCGAAATGAATGAAGGCCACAAACATCACGTCGAGTTTCTCGAATCGCGAGAAGATTCGCCGAAATCCTTTGAGGCGGC
>JANXPQ010000469.1 GCA_025357235.1 Betaproteobacteria bacterium | reverse complement strand
CTTACATCTTCCTGCGCGACGTGCACAGCGGCGCCGTGTGGTCCGCAGGCTACCAGCCGAGCGGCGTCGAGCCGGACAGTTACGACGTCACCTTTACCGAGGATCGTGCCGAATTCATCCGTCGGGATGGCACCATCACGACGACCCTCGACGTCGTTGTCTCGCCGGAGGACAACGCCGAAGTCCGTCGTGTATCGATCGCCAATGGGGGCAGCCGGGAACGGGTTATCGAGCTCACCTCCTACGCCGAACTGGTGCTGGCGCCGCCCGCCACCGACACGGCGCATCCGACGTTTTCCAAGCTTTTCGTGCAAACCGAATATCTCGCCAGGATAGGCGTCCTGCTGGCGACGCGCCGGCGTCGATCGCCCCCTGAGCCCGAAGTCTGGGCGGCACATCTTGCCGTCGTCGAAGGCGAGACCATAGGCGAACCGGAAATCGAAACCGACCGGGCGCGCTTCCTGGGACGCGGACGCGAAGTTCGCGCGCCGATCGCCGTGATGGATGGCCGGCCGCTTTCGAATACGGTCGGCACTGTCCTCGATCCTGTTTTCGCACTGCGCCGCCGCGTGCGGATTGCACCGGGTGCGACGGTACGCGTTGCGTTCTGGACTGTTGTCGCGTCGTCGCGCAGCGATGTGCTCAACCTCGCCGACAAGCATTACGACGCGACGGCCTTCGACCGTGCGGCCACGCTGGCGTGGACCCGTGGCCAGGTGCAGCTGAGTCATCTGGGCATCGATGCGGATCAGGCAAACCTGTTTCAGCGTCTCGCGGGGTATGTGCTCTACGCCGATCCGGCGATGCGTTCGTCGTCCGACACCATACGCCGCGGTGGCGGCGGCCCGGCGACGCTGTGGCCCCATGGCATTTCCGGAGACATCCCGATCGTTCTGGTGCGAATCGACAACATCGAGGAAATCCCCCTCGTCCGCCAGTTGTTGCGAGCCCACGAATACTGGCGCATGAAGCAGCTCGCCGTCGATCTCGTGATACTGAACGAACGCGCCGCGTCCTATGTCCAGGACCTTCAGGTCGCACTGGAGACAATGGTCAGGACGAGTCAATCCCGGCCGCAGATCGGAGCGGACCAGGCGCGCGGGTCCGTGTTCGTGCTGCGCACCGACCTTATTTTGCCGGAGACACGCGCCGTGCTTCTGTCCATGGCTCGCGCGGTGCTGATCGGAAGACGCGGCATGCTGGCGGAGCAGATCAACCGCCTTCAGGAAGCGGACATCGCCGCCGTGCCGCCGCCGCGGCGCGTGCTGCACGCCGCCGGTTCGCAAAGCGGCCCGGCGCCGACTGACCTCGAATTTTTCAACGGGCTCGGCGGATTCGCCGCGGGCGGACGGGAATATGTGACGATCCTCGAAGCCGGGCGGTCGATACCGGCACCCTGGATCAATGTCATCGCCAATCCTGCGTTCGGTTTTCAAGTTGCAGTCGAAGGCGGCGGCTACACGTGGGCGCTCGGCAGCAAGGAAAACCAGCTCACGCCATGGTCGAATGACCCCGTTACCGACCGGCCGGGCGAGGCCCTCTATGTGCGCGATGAGGAGTCCGGCGCGCTGTGGGGACCGACAGCCGCGCCGATTCGCGACGAAGCCGCGCCTTACATCGCCAGGCACGGCCAGGGATACAGCCGGTTCGAGCACACCGCATACGGGATCGCACTCGATCTGCTGCAGTATGTGCCGCTCGATGATCCGATCAAGATCTCCCGGCTCACGATACGCAACTTGTCGGCGCGATCGCGGCGGCTTTCGGTCACGGCCTATGTCGAATGGGTGCTCGGTCCGTCCCGCGGTGCGTCCGCACTGTCTGTGGTGACGGACATCGACAACGAGACAGGCGCTATGTTCGCGCGCAATCCGTGGAACATATCGTTCGGGTCGCGTGTCGCGTTCGCGGATCTGGGTGGACGACAGACAGCCTGGACCGGCGACCGGCGGGAATTCCTCGGGCGCAACGGCACGCTCGACAATCCGGCTGCCCTTGCCGGAGAAGTGGTCCTTTCCCGGCGCGTGGGCGCCGGTCTCGATCCCTGCGCAGCCCTCCAGACCATTGTCGAGATCAAGGCGGGGGCCACGCTGGAAATCGTCTTTCTTCTCGGCGAAGCGGCGACCCCGGCCGATGCGCAATCCCTGATCGCTCGCTACCGCAAGGCCGATCTGGATGCCGTACTTCGCGATGTCGTTGCGTATTGGGACGACGTGCTCGGCACGGTCCAGGTAAAGACGCCGGACCGCTCCATGGACATCATGCTGAATCGCTGGATGCTCTATCAGACGCTGGCCTGCCGCATGTGGGCACGATCGGCGTTCTATCAGGCGAGCGGCGCCTACGGTTTCCGCGACCAGCTTCAGGATGCCATGGCGCTTGTCGTGTCGCGACCGGCAATGACGCGCGAGCACCTGCTGCGCGCCGCCGCCCGGCAATTCGTCGAAGGCGATGTCCAGCACTGGTGGCTGCCGCCGTCCGGCCAGGGCGTGCGCACGCGCATTTCAGACGATCGCATATGGCTCGCCTACGCCACGGCGCACTACGTGACGGCGACGGGCGACAGCGCGGTGCTGGACGAGCCTGTTGCATTTCTCGAAGGCCCGGCGTTGCGTGCAGGAGAGCACGACGCCTACTTTCAGCCCATGATCGCGGAACATGGCGCTTCGCTGTTCGAGCACTGCGCGCGCGGGCTCGATCAGAGCCTTGCCGTCGGCGAGCATGGCCTGCCGTTGATCGGCACCGGTGACTGGAATGACGGCATGAACCGGGTGGGCGAGCTTGGCAGAGGCGAAAGCGTCTGGCTCGGCTGGTTCCTGCATACGGCGCTGGTGGCCTTCGTGCCGTTGGCGAATGGTCGCGATGAACATGCGCGAGCCGGCAAGTGGCTGGCACACGCTGCGCAGCTTCGGGCCTCGATCGAGCGGGAGGGTTGGGATGGTGATTGGTACCGGCGCGGCTATTTCGACGACGCAACGCCGCTGGGTTCTTCGACCAGCGACGAATGCCGGATCGACTCGATTGCGCAATCCTGGAGCGTGATCTCCGGCGCGGCCGATCCGCCTCGCGCATTGCGAGCCATGGCTGCCGTTGAGAGGGAGCTGATTCGCGACGACGATGGTCTTGCGTTATTGTTCACGCCGCCCTTCGATCGGACCCCGCTCGATCCGGGATACATCAGGGGCTATCCACCCGGGATTCGTGAGAACGGCGGCCAATATACGCACGCCGCCGCCTGGTCGCTGTTTGCCTTCGCGGCCCTCGGCCAGGGAAACCGGTCTGCCGCCCTGTTCTCGCTTCTGAATCCGATCAACCACTCGAGCACGCGCGTCGATGTGCAGCGTTACAAGGTCGAGCCCTATGTTGTTGCAGCCGACGTCTATTCGGTGGCGCCGCATGTCGGTCGCGGCGGCTGGACCTGGTATACCGGCTCGGCCGGGTGGCTGTACCGGGCCGGCATCGAAGGCATCCTCGGTTTTCGTTTGCAGGGCGAAGTCCTGCTTCTGGCGCCGTGCATACCCGAGGCGTGGCCGCGGTTCGAAATCGCGTTCCGGCATCGCTCTGCGCGCTACGTCATTTCGGTGGAGAACCCGCATGGAGTCTGCCGTGGCGTTACCTACGCTGAACTCGACGGCGAGGCCCTGCCCGATGGCCATACGCAATTCGCGCTGATCGACGATGGGGCAGTCCACAACGTCCGCGTAATACTGGGCAAGGCAGCCGACGGGTTGCACGAAACCGGCGCGCATCTGACGCTCGCCGAAAAAACTTGACACCCGAACCTCGAGGCCGGACATCGGCTTGGCCAACCGGAAGATGCCGTCTTCGTGATATACCCCGTCTGGGGTACTATCGCGGCTCCCTACGGAAAGGATTCTTCATGAAAGCCCTATCAGTCTTCCTGTCGGCATTAATCTGCATTGGATTTGCGAGCGCGCGCGCCGCGGATCTTGCGACCGACGAGCAGAAGCAGTTGTACGCACTCGGCGTCGCAGTCAGCCAGTCCCTCAGCGAATTCGAGTTGAGCGAAACCGATCTGGAAATCGTCAGATCCGGCCTGTACGACGGCACCCTGAAACGTCCCCTCAAAGTCGACTTGCAGAGCGTCAAGCCGAAAGTCCAGCAACTGGTGCAGGCTCGCGGCGCGATCGCGGGGGCGAGGGAAAAGAAGGCCGGTGCTGCATTCGTCGCCAAGGCGGCGGCCGAACCCGGCGCCAAAAAGACGGCATCCGGCGCAATCGTCACCACGCTCAAGGAAGGCAAGGGACCGTCACCCAAAGCCTCCGACACGGTGAAGGTCCATTATCAGGGAACGCTGGTGGACGGCACGGTGTTCGACAGTTCCATTCAGCGCGGCGAGCCGGCCACGTTCCCGCTGACCGGCGTCATCAAATGCTGGACCGAAGGCGTGCAGGAAATCAAGGTCGGGGGAAAAAGCCGCCTGGTGTGCCCGGCCAATGTCGCTTATGGCGACCGTGGATCACCGCCCGCCATCAAGCCCGGCGCGACGCTGGTCTTCGAGGTCGAACTGCTCGAAATCGTCAAATAACAGGATCGAATGAACTGCAGCGCAATGGCAGCATTCAGAAAGATCCAAAGAGACTTCTTCGGCGGTGCTTGTCGCGATCATGATCCCGTTCCCGGCGGTCATGCTGTGGATCCCTGTGATCATCGTCTCGCTCCCAGCGTCCGGGTTCGAAGTGATGGCGCCCGCCCCGGCTTCGGTCGGAATCGCGACCGTGCCCAAGGCAATCGCCATGCACATCAACGTATTTCGGATAAACATCATTCGCTCTCCTGTTTGGATTTCCTGCAGCCTTTGCCGGAGTGGCCAAACACGTTGAGTTCCTGGCAGATCGAGTGAGCTGGCGCAGTCCCTCAACGTGGCTGCGATTGTCGCGCCTTGCGGCGGGGAAATTCTGTACGGCAGCACACAGAGCAGCCCGTTTCAGGGCGTGATGCTTGCCGTGACGAAAGATTGCCGGAGGCCAGTGAAGCCGGGATTTGCGACAGCGTGAAAAGGCCTGCTTGCCGATTCGACGCAGAAGCGCAACGGGCCGCTTGCGCCACCGGTGAGCAACTCAGGATTGACACGTGAAAGCACGCGCAAGGGATATGTCGACGCAGTGGCCGGCGCCGCGCGATTTTCGCAGCGGTCACCGTTGCGTTGCTGCGTGGGCTAAGAATGCCGTTCGGGCGTTTTGGCCGGACCGAGCACGGGTTCGTCTTCCGGCTCCGTCCCGTGATAGGTCACGCGCAATGCTTCGTCCTCGGCGTCGTCCCATGCCTTCGCAGCGCGCTGGTCGTAGCGCGCGCGACTGCTGCGCTTCATCACCGCATCGTAAGCGCGATCGACACTGAGGCCGCG
>JANXPQ010000435.1 GCA_025357235.1 Betaproteobacteria bacterium | reverse complement strand
GCTTCTTCACAGGACAGGCGTCAATTCCATCCCTCTTACAGGACAAAACCAACCGGGCGATAACCCTCTACCCGTTCCCGCGCAGCGCCTCAAAATGCACGAAGCACCCACACGCATCGGCTGTTTATATTGTTAAAGAGCGACGCCGTTTTTCCGGCGGCCGTTTCCGGCGAAGGGCGCATTATACGGATCGAAATCCGTGGGTCAACACTTTTTCGGGTTTTTCACAGCCAAAACAGCCTGATTTGGCTGCGTCCGGGCGCAATTGCGGCGCAATCGGTCAGGACAGCCGCACACGTGCGAATTTGCGCTTCCCGACTTGGATGACGAACGGGCCGCCGGCAGACAGTTTCAGGGCCTTGTCGCTGACTTTCCCGCCATCGAGCTTGACCCCGCCCTGCTCGATCACGCGGATTGCCTCCGACGTACTGGCGGTCAGTCCGGCCTGCTTGAGAACCTGATAAAAGTGTATCGGTTCACCACCCGTCGACAGAGTGCACTCGGGGATGTCGTCCGGTACCTGCCCCTGACTGCGCGCCTCGAAGTCGGCTAGCGCCTTCACCGCTGCCGCGCGGTCATGGAAGCGCCCCGCGATCTCCTGGGCCAACAAGACCTTGATGTCGCGCGGATTGCGTCCTCCGGCCACTTCTTCCTTCCATTTCCCGATCGTGGCCAGCGATTCGAACGACAACAATTCCAGGTAACGCCACATCAGTTCGTCAGAAATGGACATCAGCTTGCCGAAAATCTGTTCGGGGCTTTCGGTGATGCCGATGTAGTTCCCCAGCGATTTGGACATTTTGTTCACGCCGTCGAGGCCCTCGAGCAGCGGCATGGTCAGGATGCATTGCGACGGTTGCCCGTAATCCTTCTGCAGTTCGCGCCCGACCAGAAGGTTGAATTTCTGATCCGTGCCGCCGAGCTCCAGATCCGCTTTCAGCGCAACCGAGTCGTACCCCTGCACCAGCGGATACAGGAACTCATGGATCGCGATCGGCTGGCCGCTCTTGTAGCGCTTGCCGAAATCGTCACGCTCGAGCATGCGCGCCACGTTGTACTTCGCCGCCAGCCTGATCATGTCGACAGACGTGAGCTTGTCCATCCAAGTCGAGTTAAATGCCACTTCGGTTTTTGCCGGATCGAGGATCTTGAAAACCTGCGCCTGATAGGTCTTGGCATTCTCTGCAATCTGCTCGCGCGTGAGCGGCGGGCGCGTGGCGTTCTTCCCCGTCGGGTCCCCGATCAGTCCGGTGAAATCGCCAATCAGAAAAATGATGTGATGGCCGAGATCCTGAAGTTGCCGCAGCTTGTTGATCAGCACCGTGTGGCCCAGATGCAGGTCGGGCGCGGTTGGATCGAATCCGGCCTTCACGCGCAGGGGGCGGCCCTTCTTGAGTTTCTCGACGAACTCCGCCTCGATGATCAACTCACTGCAACCCCGTTTGGTAATTTCCAGTTGTTCTTTGATGTCCATGTTTATTGTTGTGACGGTCAGGTTCCGCGCACATGCCGGCAGATGCTCCCGCTGGAACACTAGTTGCACGTTCCGGGTTACGTTCAGTGAGGGATTCTGCTAATCTCCGCGCCAAGCGGGTAAAACAAGAGTGCATGTCGTTGAACAAATACAAAATTCTAGCGCAAAAGCCAGCACCTCAAGCGCGATCGTTGTGGCACCGTTGGCCGGTGGCGGTTGCGATATTGCCGTTTTTCGGCGTTGTTGCCGCGTTTGGTATCGCACCCGATACCGTTCCGGAGCCCATCGAACTGCAGCACGTCGTCGAAGACATCGCTCTTTCTGCCGCCCCCACTGCGTCATCGGAAGAAGCCCAATACTGGCGTGAGGAGCGCATCCAGCGTGGCGACACTGTCGCGTCGATCCTGGCGAGATTGAACGTCAACGACGACGATGCGCTGACCTATCTGCTGCAGGCGAAGGATGTCCGTTCGCTTTATCAATTGATACCGGGCCGCACCGTCCGCGTGGTAACTACCGACGACGGCAGACTCGAATCGCTCTCCTACGTAAATACCGACGGGCGCCGTCTCCACGTCGTACGTGGCGAGTCTGGATTCTCCTCATCCGAGGAATTGCCGCAAACAGAGCAATGGGTGATGCAAAGTTCGGGGCAGATCGAAACCTCGTTATTTGCCGCGACCGATGCCTCGGGCATCCCCGAAATGGTTGCCCTGCAACTAGCGGATATTTTTTCGAGCGACATCGACTTCCATCGCGACCTGCGTCGCGGCGACCGCTTCTCGGTAATCTATGAAGCGCTGGCTGCCGACGGCGAATTCGTCGGCTTCGGGCGCGTGCTTTCGGCCGAGTTCGTCAATCAGGGCCACACCTTCCGCGCGGTGTTTTTTCGCGATGATCAGGGTCGAAACGGCTACTACACGCCGGACGGCCGCAACATGCGCAAAGCCTTTCTGCGCTCCCCGATCGAGTTCTCCAGGGTCACTTCGGGATTCACGACTGCGCGATTCCATCCGATACTCGAGACATGGCGCGCACATAAAGGGATCGACTACGGCACACCTACCGGCACTCGGGTGCACGCCACTGCCGACGGGCATGTCACTTTCGTCGGCCAGAAGGGGGGCTATGGAAACGCCGTGATCGTGCGTCATCCCAATGGCTATGAGACTTTGTACGCGCACCTGTCGGGATTCAGCCAGGGATTGCGGCAAGGCCGGCGTGTCGTCCAGGGCGAAATTGTTGGATTCGTTGGCAGTACCGGGATGGCTACCGGTCCACATCTGCATTATGAATTTCACGTCAACGGCGTGCACCAGAACCCGATGCGACTAGCCATGCCGCCGGGGCCCCCAATATCCGCGCAATTGCGGTCGAGCTTCGACGAAACCGCCCAACCCCTCTTTGCGCGGCTGGACATGCTGCGCAACACCGATCTCGCCCGTCTGGACTGAATCTTCCGGCGGCATCGGTCGTTTCGGTCCGCCGTTGCCTGCTAGACTTCTCGGCCATGGCAAGTCCGAATCACTACATTGGCCTGATGTCGGGGACTAGTCTCGACGGCGTTGACGCCGTATTGCTCAAGTTCTCCGGCGAAGCGCACCGAATCATCGGCGAGTCCTTCACGCCTTTTGACGATTCATTGCGCACGAAATTACTTTCTCTTCACAAGCCGCAATCCGATGAGATACATGAGGCTGCCATACTCGGCAATGAACTGGCGCGAATTTACGCGCATGCGGTTCGTGAACTGCTGCATAAAACTCGGACTAGCGCTGCTAGCGTGCAAGCGATCGGCTGCCACGGCCAGACAATTCGGCATCGTCCCGATGCCGGGTACACGATCCAGCTCGGCAACGGTGCGTTGCTGGCGGAGCTGACCTGCAAAATAGTGGTCTGTGATTTCCGCAGCCGGGATATTGCCGCCGGCGGCGAAGGCGCGCCCCTGGTTCCGGCATTCCATCAAGCGATGTTTGCCCATTCTTCGATCCACCGCGTCATCGTCAACATCGGCGGCATCGCCAACCTGACCGATCTGGGCCGAGGCGACGTTCAAGGTTTCGATACCGGACCGGGCAACATGCTGATGGATGCCTGGACACATCGTCACCTTGGCAAGGACTTCGATCGAAATGGTGCCTGGGCACAAGGCGGGAGCTGCATTTCCGGACTTCTGCAGGCGCTCCTCAGCCACGAGTTTTTTTCCCGACGACCGCCCAAGAGTACCGGACGCGAATTGTTCAATCTGGCTTGGTTGGACGCGCAGCTTTCCGGGCAAGAGAATGCCCGTGACGTCCAAGCAACATTGCTCGAGTTCACCGCCGCTAGCATTGCTCTAGCGATCAAATCGTGCTGCAACGATGTGGGCGAAATTTACATCTGCGGAGGCGGAGCCTCAAACGCAGCGTTGATGTCGCGGCTGGCCGACATTCTTCCCGGCCTGCCAGTTGCAACGACCGCGAAACTCGGCATCGATCCCGATTGGGTGGAGGCTTGTGCGTTCGCCTGGCTTGCCCGACAGGCGCTCCATCTCCAAGCCGGCAATCTTCCCTCGGTCACCGGCGCGGCAGGGCTCAGAGTTCTGGGGGCGATTTACCCGGCGTAAAAAAGGCGGCTCTTCATGGCCGCCCTGCTCAGTTTTCCCGGGGTGACTTCTATGCGGAGAACGAGGATCCGCATCCGCAAGTGGAACTCGCATTCGGATTCTTGATCACGAATTGCGACCCTTCAATGCTTTCCTGGTAGTCGATTTCCGCGCCGACCAGATATTGATAGCTCATTGCATCGATCAGAAGCGTCACACCGTTTTTCTCCATGGATGCATCATCTTCATTGGTGTCTTCATCAAAGGTGAAGCCGTACTGGAAGCCCGAACAGCCCCCTCCAGTAAC
>JANXPQ010000425.1 GCA_025357235.1 Betaproteobacteria bacterium | reverse complement strand
CCTTCGAGCGCGACCAGCGCTTCGTCCAGCGAGCGGACGCTCGCGAGCATCATGGTCATGCCGCGCTTTCCTTGTCAGTGCCACGGAATTCTTCGATGCGCGCCTTCAGCCAGCCCCAGGCCTCCAGTTCGCGCGGCCCCGCCGTTTTCTCGACGCCGATCGCGAGGTACGCCATTTCGGTGTCGATCTTTTCCTGCGGCAACATGTTCAACCGGCTGACCAGGATGGCTGCCTCGATCACCGCAGATTGCGCGCGATTGAAACCGCCAAAGGCGCCATGCGTCACGTGCGCGATTTCCCGGCAGTAGAGGCGCGGCCGTTTCGGATCATCCTGCACGCGATCCAGCCGGACTTCAGAGTGGGCCAGTGCCGCGGCGAGCCGACGGCAGCTCAGGTGTTCGACCGGCAAGGTGGGCCAGTCGTAGCGTCCGGTCAGGCAACCGGCAAAAATGCGCACGTCGTCGGTGTAATTTACCACCGCGCATTTCTCGCGCAGCACATGCTCGAGCGTGGCGGACGGCCGGAACGGGCTGAGGACAATGAATTCGCCCTCGTGGCGAATACCCATTGGCGCGATGTGATCGCGTCCCGATTCGTCCCGTGTAGTGACGATCGTCTCGGATATCACGATCCAGCCTTCGTTTTTTCAGTGCGAGATGACTCGATGAATTGCACTTCCGCATCAGTGCTCTCGCGCATTTGCGCGACCCCCCAATCGAGTTCGCGGTCCTGCACATAGCGCTTGCCGAGCTGCCAGGCGATCTGCGCACGGGCCAGTTCAACACCCAGATAAAACGCATGCGAACCATCGTGCTCAAGGCCCAGGTGCGGGAACAGCTTGAACGGATCGGTTGCCGTACGCATCCCGTCGCGATTGTAGATATGCAGGCCGTCGGGACTGATCTGTACGCGAAAGCTCGGATCTTTTATTTCGGCCGCGGTCGCGGCGATCTCTTCAGCAGTCCACGGAAACGGGTCGAGCGCATGCAGCGCCAGGAGTATTTCGCCGAAACCTTGCGGCAGGTCGCCGGCTTTGCGGGCCGCGTACATGACGCGGCGGGCCCGGTCGGCTTCGCGAATGACGCCCGAAGCGTGCGCGCTGACCTGCGTGGTCAGGATATTGGTGATGCGCAACTCGGAGACGATGCCCATCAGCAATGCCTGGATGCCGAGCGTGTCGGCCTCGGTCAGTTCGGTCAGGTTGCCGGTGCCCATGAGGATCTTTACGTCCGGAAACGTCTTGCGCAGATCGCGGTAGCGCACCAGCGATTCGGTAAAGCCGAAATGGATCGGCTCGATGATCGGATCGACCAAGTAGTCGCGGCCTTTCCTGTCCATCACTTCTATCACGCGATAAAGCGACGCCATGTCGCTCGGTGTGGAAGGGATCAACACCGGAGTGGAAGCCACCTCGTCCGCGATCCACAAGGTTTCCTCCTTCAGGCTCAGCAGGAAATCCGCGCCGGCGCGGCCGCCGCGAAGCAGTTCCTGCGGGTCCATCGAATCCACGCTGACCGCGAAAGCGGCCGCATGCAGCATGGCAATCGCTTCTTCCAGATGCCTGAACGGCGTTTCGGGCAGGCAGCCGAGATCGACCACGTCCGCGCCCGCATTGCGATAGTCGTGGGCTTGATCGAGGATCGCGGTCAGGCCCATGTTCGGCGCATCGACGATTTCGGCAAAGATGCGCACGTCGTGCCGGGTCAGGTCGATCGGTGCGGCTTCACGGCCGAAATAGCGAGGGAGATCCTTGAGATCGTCCGGGCCGCGCACGAACGGCACGCCGAAGTGCGAACTCAACGCCTCGAGATTGCCGCGGCACCGCCCGGGCACCATGACGCGGTCGATGCCGCTGGTATCGGCAAGCCGGCGCTGGATCATGTCGGACGTCATCAATCCGGCCACCCGCAGGGAGAAGGTGAGCACCGAATGCCTGAACGGCGCCGGCTGCATGGCTTCGAGCACCCGATGCAGGTTCTTCTCGGCCAGCCGGCCGGTCAGGAAGAGGATGTGCTCTGGCAACTCAACCTCTGATCCAGTGCGGCTGCCAGTTCCTCGACCGAAAGCACGACGGTGGTGTGGTCGAACTTCGCAAGCTTGCTTACATTCTCCAGATCGATCGGGCGCGGATAGACCCAGACGTCGCCGCCTGGTGCTTCGGAAATCAGGGCGGGCGCGGTGTCACAGGCAAATACGATGGACGGAATGCGGCATTTTCCGGCCTGCGCGTAGATGTTGGTGGCGAGCGTGTCGGAAATGCCGGCGACGCACTTCGCCACCGTATTGGAGCTCGCGGGCCCGATCACGACGGTATGGTAGTTGCCGCCGTAAAGGAAGGTCACCGGCACCGAGCTTGCCGTGTTGTCGCGAAACACTTTCATGCCTTCTTTCAGTTTGGCAAGGTCGTAGCCATACATCTTCAGGACCTCGCCGGCCGCTTCGCTGAGGAACAGGTCGACGCCGGGCAGGCCTTTCACGATTTCCATGCACTCCTTGAGATAGTGCCCGGAACCCGTCAACACCCAGGCAACACGGGGTTCGATGACTTTAGCCATAGGGGCAGCTATTGCAAAAGCGGAATAAATTTTTCATCGCAAAAAATCACCCTTCGTGGCCGGGCCCAACTGTTCCAAATTGGAACGTGTTGCGCGCGCACTTTCGATGTGAGGATGTTAATCGTGTTCGCCGCCAAACGGAACTCACTGGTGGCCTGGAAATATCCGGCTAGAATGAGTTCTGAAAAAAACACTGCCGCATTCCGGAGAGATCGATGGGCGAGCCTGCCGAGAAAGCTTACAGCGAAGCGGAGGTCAAACGGCGATTGGCCGCGGAACTGCCGCACTGGTATTACGAAGATGGCTGGATTCGCCGCAAGTTCAAAACCGGCGGCTGGAAAGGAACGCTGATGGTCGTGAACACGGTCGGCCATCTCGCGGAGGCCGCATGGCACCATCCTGATCTTACCGTGTCATATGCATTCGTGATCGTCAAACTCGTCACGCACTCCGCCAAGGGAATCACGGACAAGGATTTCACGCTGGCGAAGAAAATTGAGGATGTCGTGCAGTGGCAACCGGCCAAGGAAGGCGGGCCGCTCGAAGGTACGCCGAACGAGGATCAGCGTTTCAAGTATCTCAAGTACGACTGAGATGGCGGGGCGGTCGAACAACAATATGCCTGCTGACATGGACATCATCTTCATTCGCGGTATCCGGCTCGACACCCTGATCGGCGCTTACGAGTTCGAGCGACGCCAGCCGCGGACGCTGCAGGTCGATATCGAGATCGGCCGTCCGTCCATCCGCGCATGCAAGACCGACCATTTGGCCGACACCATCGACTATGCCGCCGTCGTCGACGTGGTCAGGGGTGCCTTTGCATCGCATAGCTTCCATTTGCTCGAGCCGCTCGCGGAACGCATCGTCGACCTAATACTCGAAAAATTCGATGCGCAATGGGCGCGAATCGAAGTTGCCAAGACCGGCGTCGTACCCGATGCGCGGGATGTCGGCGTGCGCATCGAACGCTGCCGGCAATAGGAAACCCAGGCAAGCGTGGCGCTCTATAGCGTTGGCAAAGAACCCGAAGCAGATTGGGAATAAGCAACGATATTGCATTGCGTCATCATCCTGATCGCAACCGCCGGGGGAAAAGCGGGATGGTGTGACCGGGCGGCCCGCCGTTGGTGCTGGAAACCGGACTGGAAGTTTTGTGAATTCATCCGCTTGCGTAGCGAGAGGCCGCGCGCCAGGGAATTGCCTTCGATGGCATCCAGATCGCGAAGAATGTGATCGGGGCGAAGGTCATCGCGACAGTACGTTCTGCATCACCTGGTCTGCGCGGTCGCGATGTT
>JANXPQ010000422.1 GCA_025357235.1 Betaproteobacteria bacterium | reverse complement strand
TGCGCCTGGGCGCGATATCCGACGCCAACCAGCTGCAGCTTTCTCTCGTAACCCTTGGTTACGCCCTGCACCATGTTCGCTACCAGCGCCCGGAGCGTGCCGGACATCGCGTTCGAATGAATCGACTCGTCGAGCGCCTTGAAGACGATATCGTCTCCATCACGCTTAACGTCAACGGCCGTGGACAGGCGTTGCGACAGCGTGCCCAGCGGTCCCTTGACCGAGATCTGGCCGGACGCGACCGTCACATCCACGCCTTTGGGAACGGTGATCGGGAGATTGCCAATGCGAGACATCTTGTTTTGCTCCTAATCCGCTTTACGCAACGATGCACAACACTTCGCCGCCGACGCCGGTCTGGCGCGCCTTGCGGTCGGTCATGACTCCCCTGGAGGTGGATACGATCGCCACGCCCAGTCCGTTCATGACTTCCGGTATATCGTTGGCCGGCTTGTAGATACGCAGCCCCGGCCGGCTTACCCGCTCGATGCGCTCGATCACGGGACGACCGGCGTAATATTTCAGGCCGATTTCCAGGAATTGTTTGCCGCTGTCATCGCGAACCGCGAAGTCCTCGATGTAGCCTTCGTCCTTGAGGACCTTGGCGATCGAAACCTTCAGTTTGCTCGTGGGCATGACAACCGACGTCTTCTCCGCAGTTTGTGCATTACGGATTCGCGTCAGCATGTCGGCAATGGGGTCACTCATACTCATCCGAAGTCTCCTGCTACCAGCTTGCTTTGGTCACGCCGGGGATCTCGCCACGCATGGCGATTTCGCGCAGCTTGTTGCGGCCGAGGCCGAACTTGCTGAACACCCCGCGAGGACGACCCGTCAGTGCGCAACGATTGCGCAGCCGGACCGGACTGGAATTGCGCGGCAACTGGCCAAGCTTGTCGCGCGCTTCCGTACGGTCTTCGTCGGACGCTTTGCTGTTGTTGATGATCGCGAACAGTTCCGCGCGTTTGGCCGCGAATTTCTTCACGGTCACGCGGCGCTTTTTGTCTCGATTGATCAGAGCGGTCTTTGCCATGACGACCTCAGTTCTTGAAAGGGAACTTGAAGGCGGCGAGAAGCGCACGCGCCTCTTCGTCGGTCTTCGCTGTCGTGGTAATCGTGATGTTCAAACCCCGGAGCACATCGATTTTGTCGTACTCGATCTCCGGAAATATGATCTGTTCCTTCACGCCCAGGTTGAAATTGCCGCGACCATCGAAAGATCGCGCCGAAATACCCCGGAAGTCGCGGATGCGCGGAATCGCAATCGAAACCAGCCGGTCCAGGAATTCGTACATGCGCCCGCGGCGCAAAGTAACCATGCAGCCGATCGGGTAGTCCTTGCGGATCTTGAAACCGGCGATCGACTTCTTCGCCTTGGTGACCACCGGCTTCTGGCCCGCGATCTTGATCATGTCGCCAACGGCATTCTCGAGAATTTTCTTGTCGTTGACTGCTTCCCCGACGCCCATGTTCAGGACAATCTTGTCGATGCGCGGGACCTGCATGGAAGTCTTGTAACCGAACTGCTTCATCAAAGCCGGCACTACCGCGTCACGGTAGTGCGTCTGCAACCGCACGGCTTGCGCGGGTGCGGCTTTCTCGGTAACTGCTGCCTTTGCCTTCGCCATATCTTCCTCTTACGCGTCCAGCATCTCGCCGTTCGACTTGTAGATCCGCACGCGGCGGCCGTCGTCCAGTTGTTTTACCCCGACCCGGTCCGCCTTCTGCGTGGTCGGATTGAACAACGCCACGTTGGACACATGAATCGGCATCTCTTTCGCGACGATGCCGCCGGTAGTGCCCTTCATCGGATTGGGCTTCTGGTGCTTTTTGACACTGTTGGCGCCTTCTACCAACAGGTGGCTGTCGCCCAGCACGCGCAGCACCACTCCGCGTTTACCCTTGTCTTTACCGGTGATGACGACGACGTTGTCGCCTTTGCGTATCTTGCGCATGTTCTTTCCTTACAACACTTCAGGAGCGAGTGAGACGATCTTCATGAAGCGCTCGGTACGCAGTTCACGGGTAACCGGTCCGAATATGCGCGTACCGATCGGCTCGAGCTTTGCATTGAGCAACACAGCCGCATTGGAATCGAACTTCACAAGCGAGCCATCCTGCCGCCGAACGCCGCTGGCTGTCCGCACCACTACGGCATTGTAGATCTCGCCTTTCTTGACGCGTCCGCGCGGAGCGCAATCCTTGATGCTGACCTTGATGATGTCGCCAATGCCGGCATAGCGGCGCTTGGAGCCGCCGAGCACCTTGATGCACATCACCGAGCGCGCACCGGTGTTGTCGGCCACGTCGAGCCTGCTTTGCATTTGAATCATCTGCTTTCTCTCTCCAACTTCGCCCGCCTCTTAGCTAGCTTGGTCGGCAGACCAGTTTTGGAACCCGTCCGGGTCAGAAGCCGGACCGCCACGAAGCGTTCCGGGAAAAAGGCGGCATTCTATGGAAAAAACGCCGCCACGGCAAGGGGGGTTTAGATCTCTTCCTTGGCCTTTTCAACCAACTTCACCACTTTCCACGCCTTGGTCTTGGACAGCGGGCGTGTCTCCTCGATCAATACCAGGTCGCCCGGGTGAAATTCATTCTTTTCATCATGCGCGTGGTATTTCTTGGAGCGGCTGACGAATTTGCCATAAAGCGGATGCTTGACCTTGCGCTCGACCAGGACCGTGACGGTCTTGTTCATCTTGTCGCTGGTGACCCGGCCGGTCAGTTTGCGGGGGGTGGACGTGGATGTCTGCTCGTTCATGCTTTTTTCGCCTTTTCACCGATCAACGTGCGCACGCGAGCGATGTCGCGGCGCACTTTCTTGATGTCGCTGGTGTTGGTCAACTGCTGGGTGGCCAGTTGCATGCGCATGGAAAATTGCGCTTTCAGAAGCTCATTGAGCTCCTTGCCCAGATCGGACTCGGACTTGGTCCGCAGTTCACTCGCCTTCATCGCTTATCCCACCTGTCTGATTACGAACGTGGTCTGGATCGGCAACTTGGCGGCCGCCAGGCGGAATGCCTCGCGCGCCAAGGTTTCGTCGACGCCGTCCATCTCGTAGAGCACTTTGCCGGGCTGGATTTCCGCCACGTAGTACTCCGGGTTGCCTTTGCCGTTGCCCATGCGCACTTCCGCGGGCTTCTGGGAAATCGGCTTGTCCGGGAAAATACGGATCCAGATCCGTCCGCCGCGCTTGATATGGCGCGTCATCGCACGACGTGCAGCTTCGATCTGGCGTGCGGTCAATCGACCGCGGCCGACGGCTTTCAGGCCGAACTCGCCGAAGCTGACCTTGGCGCCGCGGGTTGCCACACCGGTATTGCGGCCCTTCTGCTCCTTGCGATACTTCCTTCTAGCTGGTTGCAGCATTCTTCGCTCCTCGTCTTGCCTTGCGCTCGGGTTCAGGAGCAGGCGCGACCACCGGCTGCTCGCCGCGGCCCAGCACTTCGCCCTTGAACACCCAGACCTTTATGCCGATCACGCCGTAGGTCGTCTTCGCCTCGGAGACTCCATAATCGATGTCGGCACGCAGGGTATGAAGCGGTACGCGGCCTTCGCGATACCACTCGGTGCGGGCAATTTCTATCCCGTTCAGACGTCCCGCGCTCATGATCTTGATACCTTGTGCGCCCAGGCGCATGGCATTCTGGATCGCGCGCTTCATGGCACGACGGAACATGATCCGTTTTTCAAGCTGCTGCGCGATCGAATCCGCAATCAATTGGGCATCGACTTCAGGCTTGCGCACTTCCTCGATGTTGACATGGACCGGCACACCCATCAGTTTCTGCAGCTGTCCGCGCAGATTTTCGATGTCCTCGCCTTTCTTGCCGATGACAACGCCAGGGCGCGCACTATACACGGTGATTTTTGCATTCTTGGCGGGACGCTCGATAACAATCTTGCTGACCGCTGCGTGCGCCAACTTCTTCTTCAGGAAATCACGAACCTTGATGTCCTCGTGCAGCATGGCCGGAAAATTCTTGCTGTTCGAGTACCAGCGGGAGGTCCAGTTGCGCTGGACCGAAAGCCGGAATCCTATCGGGTGAATTTTCTGTCCCATGCTTACTCCTTGTCCCCGACGGTAAGATAGATATGGCAGGTGGGCTTGGTGATCTTGAAGCCGCGGCCCTTGGCGCGCGGCATGAAGCGCTTGAGGCTGGCCCCCTGCTCCACGTGAATGACCTTCACGTTCAG
>JANXPQ010000032.1 GCA_025357235.1 Betaproteobacteria bacterium | reverse complement strand
GTCGGAAGCGTTGGAAATCAGTTCACGCAGGAAAATCTCGCGGTTGGAATACAGCGAGTGGATCATCAGCTGCAGCAGCTGTTTGACTTCGGTCTGGAAGCCCAGCGTTTCCTTGGTGGCGGCTTCGGCCATGGCATGCTCTCCCGTGAACTGTTTGTAACAATGAAACGATGTAGGGGCGCTATCTTATGCGTTCAAGGCGCCGGCTGGAACCCGGAGCTGCAATCCAATGTCTCTGGGGCATCGCCGCCGCATTCATTCAAGGAGCCAAATGATGAATCCGTTCCTACCCGCCCTGGTCCTGGCGGCCGCCTTCGTTGCCAGCGCAGCGACTGCCGCGCCGCCGGTCGAGCGCCTCAAGCTGCCGCCCGGCTTCAAAATCGAGGTCTATGCCGGCAAGGTCGAAAATGCCCGTTCCCTGGCGCTCGGCGACAAGGGAACCGTATTCGTCGGCACGCGCTCCGATTCGGTCTACGCGCTGGTGGATTCCAAGCATGATGGCAAAGCCGAAATCGTCACGATCGCCGAGGGGCTGAATGCTCCGAACGGCGTGGCTTTCCGGGATGGCGCGCTTTACGTCGCCGAAATCAGCCGCATCCTGCGCTTCGACAATATCGAAACGAACCTGAGGAAACCGCCCAAACCCGTCGTCGTCTTCGACAAGCTTCCCAGGGAAGGACACCACGGCTGGAAATTCATCGCCTTCGGGCCGGACGGCTGGCTGTATGTGCCGGTCGGCGCGCCCTGCAACATCTGCGAACCGGACCCCGATGTTTACGCCGCGATCCACCGCATCAAGCCGGATGGCAGCCAGTATGAAGTGTTCGCCCGGGGCATTCGCAACACGGTCGGCTTCGATTGGGATCCGAATACCAAGGAGCTGTGGTTCAACGAGCATGGCCGCGACATGATGGGTGACGACATGCCGTCCTGCGAGCTGAACCACGCGCCGAAAGCCGGCATGCATTTCGGCTTTCCTTATTGCCATCAGGGCGACACGCCCGATCCGGAATACGGCGCGAAGCGCCAGTGCAGTGAATTCACGCCGCCGGCATTGAAGCAGGGCGGCCACGTCGCGCCGGACGGACTGCGTTTTTATACGGGCAGGATGTTTCCCGCGGAGTACAGGAACCGGATTTTCATCGCGCAGCATGGCTCCTGGAACCGCAGCAGGAAGAGCGGATACCGCGTGATGATGGTCACGCTGAAAAACGACGGTAAGACCGTGGATAAGTACGAGGAGTTCGTCACCGGCTGGATGGAAAACGAACGCGCCTGGGGCCGTCCGGTGGACCTGCTGGTCATGCCCGACGGTTCTTTGCTGATTTCCGACGACACCGCCAGCGCGGTGTATCGCGTTACCTACTCGAAATAGATTTCGCCTTTCTTGGCGTCTTGGCGGTGAAGGGATGGTACTAGTGTCCTACTGAGCGGGGCGCGAGTCGGTTTCCTGCGGCGCCATCATGGCTGCAGCAAGCAGGCGCTTCACCGCATCGCCCTCGATCTGGGTCTTGAGCGTGACATAGTCGATCTTGCCCGATGCCAGCAACGGCAGCTCCTTGATTGGAACGAGCCGCCGTGCGACCGAAAGGTCGTGTGTTCCCAGTTGCTTCGCCGCCTCCAGCAGGCGGCCGCGCGTGAGCCGGGGATCGGTGGTGAACAACACGGTCGTTTCGCCGCCGAAGTCCTGGACGTTCAGCACCGCCGCGTGATGAAAATCCGGAGAGGCTTCGCGCGCGACATGCTCGATCATGTCGAGGGACACCATCTCACCGGCGATCTTGGCGAATCGTCTGACGCGCCCGGAGATCGAGACCAGGCCGTCGTGATCGACATCGACGACATCGCCCGTGTCGTACCAGCCTTCGCCGACCGAGGACTTCGGCGCTTCGATCACGCCCGGATTCTGATAGCGGTAATAGCCGAGCATGAGGTTGGGCCCGCGCACGTGCAGCACGCCGCCCTTGTCGATGCCGTCCACCGGTTCGATCCGGTATTCGACGCCGGGCAGGAAGGTGCCGACCGCGCCGCGACGGAAAGCCGCCGGCGTGGCCAGCGAAATCACCGGCGCGCATTCGGTCGAGCCGTAGCCTTCCATAATGCGCACGCCGAATTTCTCCATCCACACCCTGGCTACTTCCGGCGACAGCTTCTCCCCGCCGGAAATCACATGGCGCAGCCGGCTGAAATCCATCGGATTGGCATAGCGCGCGTAGAACGACAGAAAGGTGCTGGTGCCGAACAGGATGGTGCAATCGCGCTTGTAAGCTATTTCAGGAATTGCACGGTAGCGCAGCGGCGAAATGAACAGGTTCACCCGGGTGCCGGTGATCAGCGGCAGCATCACGCCAGCGGTAAAGCTGTAGGCGTGATAGAGCGGCAGCGGATTGAGCACCTTGTCCGCCGGGGAAAAATCGAACACCGCGCGAATCTGCGCAACATTGGCGACGATGGCGTGGTGGGACAGCACCACGCCCTTGGGCCGATCCTCCGAGCCGGAGGTAAACAGCACCACCGCAGGGTCCAACGTCGACTGCCTGGTTATGGCCAGCCGGGGAAAACGCAGCGCAAACCCGGTCAGCCAGAGTTTGTCGAGCAAGCCGAACTGGCTGCGCAAATCCTCGAGATAAATGAGCTTGCAACCCGGCAACGCGTCTAGAAGGGATTGCAGATGCGCCTGCTCGATGAACCGGCGCGACGTGATCACGGTACGCACGCCCGCCGCGACCCGTGCACTTTCCACCGCCAGCGGGCCGGCCGAGTAATTGAAGATGGCGGGAACACGCCGGGCAGCCGACAACGCCATCACCACAGCGACGGCGCTGACTACGTTCGGCAGCAGTACGCCGATGTTTTCGCGGTCCCCGGTCTGCCGCCGCAACACGCGCGACAGCGCCAGACTCATGCGCAGTATGTCTCCGTAGCTATGTGGTTTGTCGCCCTGGTCTTCCATGAGCAGGGTCTTGCGGCCGTGCGCCGAGACCGCATCCAGGAAGCATTCGAACAACGGCTTGCAGGCGTGGGATTGCACTGCCATGGTCTGCATGACCGCGGCTAGCCGGCGGGTGGCGAAGGCCCGGCGACGCCGTGCGCTGCCGCCGGCGCCCCCATCGATGCGTGTCGGTGAAAATGCCCGCAGGGTAATCGACGGCAGCCACCTTCGCAGCGGCGACGCCGAACCGGAGCGGCTGAACCATTGCGCCGCCCCTTCGACGTGCACCGGCAGCACGCTGGCGCCGCTTTTCAGGGCAATCAGCGCAGGCACCGGGTAGATCTTCATGACGGCGCCGTTATCGACGATGCGCCCCTCCGGAAAAAGCACCACCGGCCGCCCGGCGCGGAGCAGGCGCAACACGCGCTTCATGCTCAAAGGATTGTTGATATCCAGGGTTTCGTGGCGGATGTGGGTCAGCAGCCAGCGGGTGAGCCGGCTTCCGGTTTCATCCGGCGGCACGATGACGACGGGCTCCCGCGGCAGGAACAACGCCAGCATCACGGCATCGAGGCGGGAATGGTGATTGGCGACGATCAGCAGGCGATCCGCATGCCCGAAGGGCGCGAGATCACCGAGGACGCGGACGCGGAACAGCAAACGCAACAGTAGGCGGATCAGGAAGGGCATCGGTTACTCGATGGGAGATCTTTAATTGTTACGGCTCATGGAAATTGACAAATTAAATCCATGGCTTGAACGCGTATATTAAATCATTTACGCAGATGTCATCACAGTCAAGATTTGACAAATTTTGTGAAGTTTTTGTCGCCTTGCAATGACAAGTTAATCCAACACATTGACTATAAAGCTGAAAAAGCAAACCTGTCAGAGTGTTAGATTTGCCTTTCGATCACGTCTTCGTCTAGAGTCAAACTGGAATCCGCTTCCGGGGGAAGTACGAGGCGGGCTCTGTATTGTCCTCAAACCACTCGCACAGGAGAATTAAAATGGACATGAATGTCCCGCAGGAACTGCTCGTTCCGGCCACAACAGGCGCCCAGTCGTCTGCCGCTCCGACCACCGAATACTTTTTCTCCGAGCAACTCTCCGCCCTCTACGACAGGGACCAGCATGCGATGTGGCTGAGATGGAAACCGAGCCCGCGGCCCAACTTCAATCTCGAGCTGCTGCAGGATCTCAACCGCTACTGCCAGTTCATGACTCACAGCGGCGGGTCATTGGAGTGCCAGGGCGAGCGCGTGCCCCTGGAATATGCGGTACTGGCGTCGAAAGTGCCGGGCGTCTTCAATCTTGGCGGCGATCTGAGCCTGTTCAAGCGCCTTATCGACGCGCATGACCGCGAAGGATTGCTGGAATACGGCCGCGCCTGCGTGGACGTCCTGTACCGCAACTATCAGGGCCACGGATTGCCGCTTACGACAATTTCGCTGGTCCAGGGCGAGTGCCTGGGCGGGGGGTTCGAAGCCGCCCTGTCTTCCGACGTAATTGTCGCCGAGCGCCAGTCCCGCTTCGGCTTTCCCGAAATCCTGTTCAACATGTTCCCCGGAATGGGCGCCTATTCCTTCCTGGAACGCAAAGTCGGCAAACGTGCGACCGAAGAGCTGATTTCCAGTGGCCGGCTCTATAGTGCCGATGATATGCTGGCGCTGGGCGTGGTTGATCTGGTCGTGGATCAGGGCCGCGGTGAGACTGAAGTGGCGAATTTCATCAAGTCGCGCGGCAGGAATCGCAACGCAATGGCGGGCATCGCGGCCGCCCGGCGCTGCGTCCACAAACTGGATCACGCGGAACTGCTGGGCGTGGTCGAGGTTTGGGTGGATACCGCGCTCAGCCTGAGCAGCCGTGACCTCAAGCTGATGCAGCGCCTGGTTTCCCGCCAGAACGATCTGCGCCCGATGCCACGCCAGGACGACAGCGTCATGGCGAGGCATTTGCACTGAATGCGCCGGCAAGCGGGTTTTGCCGGCCCGATCAACCGGCGAAAACGCAGTATCAGGCGCAGCATGGCGCAAGATCTTCCCGAGTACACGATTCAGGAAGCGGCAGCGAGGCTCGGCATCTCTTTGCAGAAATTGCGGCGCTGGGATGCACAGGGCGTGCTGGTTGCCCGCCGGACCGACGGCGGCCACCGCCGCTATGCATGCGAGATCATCGACGGGCTGGCGGGTTCGGCCGCAGTCCCCACCGGCGACAGGCATGATCCCGCCAAACCGGAAACCGGCAAGGTCGAAGATCAACTGGCCGCCGCGCGCCGCACGCTCAAGGAAAAGCGCCGCATCATCCAGTTGCTGCTGGAAAGCGAATCGCGCTACCGCGACCTGGTCGAAACCTCCCACGACCTGATCTGGACGACCGATGCGCAGGGCCGTTTCACTTATCTGAACAACGCCTGCATCGAGCTGTTCGGCCTGCGGCCCGGGGATATGCTCGGCCGCTGCTTCTTCGATTTCGAAGCCCGCCCCCAGCATGTGTCCAACCGCCGCTTCCTGTCGGCGTTGCGCAAGAACGGAGAAGTGAAGAACTACCTCACGCACCTGATTTCGGTTGACGACACGGACCGCTGGGTTGGCATCAACGCGCGCGTATCGCATGACGACGAGGGCCGCATCGTCGGCTTGCGCGGGACCGCACGCAATGTGACCGAACAGCATCACGCCGCACTCGAGATCGAGCGTCTGGCCACTCACGACGGATTGACCGGGCTGCCCAACCGCGTGTCCCTGCAGAAAGCGCTGGATGCGGCGCTGGCCGATGGCGAAAAGGGTTCGGTGGCGCTGCTGGACGTCGATCATTTCAAGTACATCAACGACAATTTTGGCCATCGCGCCGGCGACCAATTGCTGGTCGCCATCGGCGGTCTGCTGAAGGACATGGTCAAGGACGACAACGTGCACGTGTTCCGCCTCGGCGGAGACGAGTTCGCACTGCACCTGCCCAATGCGTTGCGCGGGGATGCCGCGCAGGTCGCCGAGCGCGCGCTGTCGGCGCTGCGCCACTACAAATTCCCGGTGCCGGGACAGGGTTGCCTGTCGACGCTCACCGGTTCGATCGGCGTCGCCACCTACCCTTTCCACGGCGCGGACGTCGCCACGCTGCTCGCCAACGTCGACATCGCGATGTACCAGGCCAAGGACAACGGTCGTAACCGCGTACGGCTGCACGACCACAATCCGGACGATTTGCGCGGCACGCACAAGCGCGTGCACTGGGCGCGCGAGCTGCGCGAAGTACTCGACGAAGACAGGGTCGTGCTGTTCTCGCAACCGGTGATCCGGCTCGCCGACCGCATGTCGGTGCACCAGGAGATCCTGGTGCGCATCCTCGACCGCAATGGCGGCCTGATACTGCCCGGCCAGTTCATCGAAGTGGCGGAGTCGCTCGGAATGGCGCAGGAAATCGACCTGCGCGTGGTTGGCAAAGTCATCGAAGTGCTGCAGGAAGCGGAATATCGCGGCCGCAAGACGCGCTTCTTCGTGAACCTTTCGCGCACCAGTATTTCCGATCCGCACTGGGTAAGGCGTTTTCAGGCCATGCTCGCCGCCGCACCCATCGACCACTCGCAACTGGTGTTCGAAATCACGGAAACGGCGGCGATGTCGAGTGTCGATGTAACCCAGGAGTTCATCGCGCAGATGAAAAGCATGGGGTGCCGCTTCGCGCTCGACGATTTCGGCGCAGGTTTCAGCTCCTTCTATTTCCTGAAGCGCTTCGATGTCGATTACCTGAAGATAGACGGCAGCTTCGTGCGCGATCTCGCTTCCGACAACGCCAGCCGGCTGTTCGTGCGCGCGCTGTGCGACGTGGCCCGCGGCCTGAATAAACAGGTCGTCGCGGAATGGGTCGAGGATCAGGCCGTCATGGACGTTCTGGTGGAAATGGGCGTGCAGTATGGCCAGGGATTTCTGTTCGCCCGGCCGCTGCCCTTCCCGGCCGTGGTACCGGCCGCGCAACCGCTGCAAGCCGGCAAGCGCGCCTGACGCGCAACCCTACCAGTCTTCCTTGAGAAGCTTCTCGGCCCAGAACAGGCCAAGGATGGTTTTCGTGTCGGTAATGCGTCCGCGCCGGATCCAGTCGACGCTCTCGGTCAGCGGTACGCGCAAGGTTTCCAGGAACTCGCCTTCGTCGGGCTGCGCGCCTTTGAACTCCAGCTTGCGCGCCAGAAAGAAATCGATGCATTCGTCCGAGTAGCCGATGCACGGATGCAACTGCCCCAGTTCCCGCCAGTCGGCGGCCACGTAGCCGGTCTCCTCCAGCAGTTCGCGTTTTGCCGTCGCAAGCGGCGCTTCATCCGGCTCGAGCTTCCCCGCCGGCAATTCGTAGAAATGCCGGCCCAGCGGATAGCGAAACTGGCGCTCCAGGAGCACCGATCCGTCGTCGAACAGGGGCAGGATGATCGCGGCGCCCGGATGCACGACATACTCGCGCAATGCCGTGGTGCCGTCGGGCAGGCTCACTTCGTCTTCATTGACCTTCAGCAGCCTGCCGCGATAAGTCGCGCGCGAGCTGATCTTCTTTTCGGTGAAATCGGAAGTCACAGCGACAGCTGGATGGCATGCTGGCAAATGGCCAGCAGCGCGCCGGGCGTGAGCCCGAGGCCGATGATCGCAAGGCCGTTGACCGACATCAATGCGCGAACGTCGGCATAGGGTTCAATTGCGTGCGTGTCGGTCGGCGCATCGAAGTACATCAGCTTGACCACACGCAGGTAATAGAAAGCGCCGATCAGCGAGAACAGCACCGCGGTCACCGCCAGCCAGACGTAGCCCGCCGACAAGGCCGCCTGCAGGACGAACAGCTTGGCCCAGAAACCCACGGTCGGCGGTATCCCGGCCATCGAAAACATCAGCAACAGCATGACGAACGCGTACCACGGGTTACGCTGATTCAATCCCTTGAAGTCCTCCAGGTTCTCGGCCTCGAAGCCTTCGCGCGACAGCAGCAGGATCATGCCGAAGGTGCCCAGGCTCATCAGCACGTAAACGATCGAATAGAACATCGCCGCGCCGAAACCTTCGATCGTGCCGCTGAGGATGCCCAGCAACAGGAAACCCATATGCGAGATGCTCGAGTACGCCAGCATGCGCTTCAGGTTGGTCTGGGCTATGGCCGTGATATTGCCGATGGCCAGCGAGGCCACGACAAGAAGTACGAGCATCTGCTGCCATTCCACCATCAATTGCTGGATACCAAGCGCCTGCACCAGCAGGCGCATGATGAACGCAAATGACGCGAGCTTCGGTGCGGTGCCGATCAACAGCGTCACCGCCGTGGGTGCACCGTGGTAGACGTCCGGCACCCACATGTGGAAGGGCACGGCGCCGAGCTTGAAGCCGATGCCCGCGACCACGAAAACCAGCCCGAAGATCAGGATGGTCGGGATGGCTTCGCCATCGGCGATACGCTGCGCGACCTCGGTAACCTCGAGCGAGCCGGTTGCGCCGTAGATCATCGACATGCCGTAGAGCAGCATGCCGGAAGCGAGCGCACCCAGCACGAAGTACTTCATCGCCGCTTCCGTGCTGATGCCCGAATCGCGCGGTAGTGCCACCATGGCATACAGGGACAGCGACATCAACTCGATGCCCAGATAGAGCACCAGGAAATGATTCGCCGAGATCATGATCATCATGCCCAGCGTGGAAAACAGCGACAGCACGAAGAATTCGCCGCGGTAAATGCCCCGCAGCCTGGCATAGGAGCGCGAGTAGGCGAGCATCACGGCCACCGTCAGGCACACGGCGATCTTGAGGACGTCCGACATCGGATCGCCGACGAACATGCCGTTGAAGGTATAAGCCACGTCTTCGCCGCCGGCCACCAGAATGATGCCGGCGGTGGCAATCAGGGTGATCTGGCTCAGGATGTAAGTCCAGCCACGCAGCCGGTCGGGCAGGAACAGATCGACTATGAGGATGACCGAGACCATCGTCAGCATGAAGATCTCGGGGGAGGCGAGCAGGAAATCCGGCATTTCGTAATTCATCTTAGAGTTTGCTCTTCATCGCCATCGCCAGCACGTCGCCGACCGAAATGTGCAGCACCGAAGCGAAAGCCTGCGGGTACAGCCCTATGCCGAGCACCGCGATCGCGACCAGCGCGAGCACCAGCCCTTCGCGCGCGCCGATATCGGAAAGCGCTGCTACGTGGCTGTTGGCGACCGCGCCGAACACGACCCGCTTGTACATCCAGAGCGTATAGGCGGCACCGAACAACAGCGTGGTCGCTGCTACGGCGGCATACCAGAAGTTCACCTTCATGGTGCCCATGATGACCAGGAACTCGCCGACGAATCCGCTGGTGCCCGGCAACCCGGAATTGGCCATGGCGAACAACATGAAAAAAGCCGCGAACACCGGCATCTTGTTGACGACACCGCCGTAGTCCGAGATCAGGCGCGAATGCATGCGATCGTAAAGCACGCCCACGCAGAGGAACATTGCCCCGGAGATGAAGCCATGGGACACCATCTGGAGGACTGCGCCTTCCATGCCCAGCGGATTGAAGATGAAGATGCCCAGGGTCACGAATCCCATGTGGGAGATCGACGAGTAGGCGATCAGTTTCTTCATGTCGGTCTGCACCAGCGCAACCAGTCCGATGTAAACCACGGCAATCAGGGAGAGGCCGATGACGACCGGCGCCAGCACATGGCTCGCATCCGGAAGTATCGGCAGGGACAATCTGACGAAGCCGTAAGCACCGAGTTTGAGCATGACGGCCGCCAGCACCACGGAGCCGCCGGTCGGCGCCTCGACGTGCGCGTCCGGCAACCAGGTATGCACGGGGAACATGGGCACCTTGACCGCGAAGGCCGCAAAGAACGCGATGAACAGCAGAATTTGCGCGGCCAGCGGAATCTGCAGCCCGTAGTAGTCGGCCAGGGAAAAACTGCCTCCGGACGCCGTATAGAGATAGATAAATGCAACAAGCGTCAGCAACGAGCCCAGCAGCGTGTACAGAAAAAATTTCAATGCGGCATAAACGCGGTTCGGTCCTCCCCACACGCCGATGACGATGAACATCGGGATCAGCGTGGCCTCGAAGAACACATAGAACAGCGCGGCATCCATTGCGCAGAACACGCCGTTCATCATTCCCGACAGGATCAGGAAAGCGGCCATGTACTGCCCGACGCGGCTGTCGATGACTTTCCACCCCGCCAGCACCACCAGCACCGTCGTAAAGGTGTTCATCAGGATCAGCAGCAGCGATATGCCGTCGATGCCCAGATGGTAGGTGATGTGGTAGGACTCGATCCACGGCGTCAGCTCGACGAATTGCATGCCCTGGGCCGTGGGGTCGAAGTTGACGTAGAGCGGCAGGGCCGCGACGAAGCCGGCGATCGCGCCGGCCAGCGCGAGCCAGCGCGCGAAGTTGGCATTGCGGTCGGAGCCGGTAAAAAGCACGGCGATGCCGGCCAGGATCGGCAGCCAGATGACGGTACTGAGCAGGGCGACTCCGGTCATGTTGTCAGCTTCTCGCGAACCAGAGGGTGAGCAGCACGAACAAGCCGATGATCATGGTGAACGCGTAGTGGTAGATCAGTCCCGATTGCAACTTGCGGGCGATCGTGGCGAACCAGCCCACCAGCCGCGCCGAGCCGTTGACGAAGACGCCATCGATCACGGCTACGTCGCCGCCTTTCCATAACCCGCGTCCGAGCAGGCGCGCGCCGCCGGCGAAAAACCAGTCGTTGAAGCGGTCGAAATAATATTTGTTGTCGAGCAGCGTGGTGAGCGGTCCAAACGCGACGCGCAGTTTCTCCGGCAGATCGGTTCGCTTCAGATAGAGGAAAGCGGCGGATGCTATGCCGGCGATCGACAGCCAGAACGGCAGCGTTCCGAGCGCGTGGAGCATCATCGCCACGACGCCGTGAAACTCCTTGCCCATCTCGCCCAGCACATCATGCGCCTCGCCGACCACGATCGCGTCGCCGAAGTAACCGCCGAACAGCACCGGCCCGATCCACCATCCGATGCACAGCGAAGGAATCGCCAGCACGATCAGCGGCCCCGTCACGACTGCGGGCGATTCGTTCGGTGCGTGGCCGTGTTCATGGCCGTGTCCATGGGGATCTTCGTGCGCAGTGAAGCGCTCCGCGCCATGGAAAGTCATGAATATCAGCCGGAAAGTGTAGAACGCAGTGACGAAAACGCAGGACAGCACGCAGAAATACGCGAACCCGCTGCCCGGCAGGTGGGATAGCTGCACTGCTTCTATGATCGCATCCTTGGAAAAGAACCCGGAGAATCCCGGAACGCCGGCACTCGCCAGCGCGCCGACCATCATCGTCGCGTAGGTGATCGGCATGTATTTGCGCAGGCCGCCCATCTTGCGCATGTCCTGTTCGTGATGCATGGCGATGATGACCGAACCGGCGCCGAGGAACAGCAGTGCCTTGAAGAACGCGTGGGTAACCAGGTGGAACATTCCCGCTGCGTAGGCTGACGCACCCAACGCCACGGTCATGTAGCCGAGCTGCGAAAGCGTCGAATAGGCCACCACGCGCTTGATATCGGTCTGCACGATCGCCACGAGCGCCATGAACAGGGCGGTGATCGCGCCGATCACCATGACGAAGGACAGCGCCGCCTCCGACATCTCGAACAGGTGCGACATGCGCGCGACCATGAAAATACCGGCCGTCACCATGGTTGCGGCGTGGATCAGCGCGGAAATCGGCGTCGGGCCTTCCATCGAGTCCGGCAGCCAGACATGCAGGGGGAACTGCGCCGACTTGCCCATGGCACCGATGAACAGCAGGATGCAGATCGTGGTGATCAGCGACCAGTCGGTAAAGGCTACGCCGACCGTCGCGTGCGCCAGTTCAGGCGCCTTGGCGAACACTTTCGCGTAATCGAGCGTGCCGAAGTAAACCAGGATCAGCGCGATGCCGAGCAGGAATCCGAGATCGCCCACGCGGTTGACCATGAAGGCTTTCAGATTCGCGTAGATCGCGGGCGGGCGGGTATACCAGAAGCCGATCAACAGATAGGACACGAGTCCCACCGCCTCCCAGCCGAAGAACAGCTGCAGGAAGTTGTTGCTCATCACCAGCATCAGCATTGAGAAGGTGAACAGCGAGATGTAGCTGAAGAAACGCTGGTAGCCGGGATCGTCGGCCATGTAGCCGATGGTGTAGACGTGCACCATCAGCGACACGAAGGTGACGACCAGCATCATCGTGGCCGACAGCTTGTCGATCAGGAAGCCCAGTTGCAGCGTGATGTCGCCGCTGGTGATCCAGGTGTAGAGCGGTCCGTTGAAGGTATTGCCGGCAAGCACGTCGCGGAATACCAGGAAGGACGCGACCACGGAAACCACCATGCCGGCGATGGTCACCACATGCGACGCGCGCCGGCCGATGAGCCAGCCCAGCAGGCCGGCGATCAGCGCGCCGGCGAGCGGGGCAAGGGGAACAATCAAGTACAAGGTGTGCATACTCAGCCGCGCCGTGAATGGGAAATCGGGAATCGGGAACCGGCATTGGCTGCGCCCGCTTTGTATTTTCGATTTACCATTTCCGATTAACCATTTACCCTTTTAGTTTGTCCAGATCATCGACATTGATGGTGCGCACGTTGCGGAACAGCACCACCAGGATGGCCAGGCCGATTGCGGATTCGGCGGCGGCGACGGTCAGGATGAAAAACACGAAGATCTGGCCCGCCGTGTCTTCGAGGTAATGCGAAAAGGCGATGAAATTCATGTTCACCGCCAGCAGCATCAGCTCGATGGCCATCAACAGGATGATGACGTTCTTGCGGTTCAGGAAAATCCCGACCACGCTGATGGCGAACAGGATCGCGCCGAGAATCAGGTAATGCGACAGGGAGATCACTTCGGTTCCTCCCCGGCACGCTTTTCCGACGGCATGGAGACCATGCGCACCCGGTCCTTGCGGCGAACCTTGAGCTGCTTCGCAGGATCGATATATTTGGTGTCCTTGCGATGACGCAGCGTCAGCGCAATAGCCGCGACGATGGCGACGAGCAGGATGACCGCTGCAATCTCGAAGGGATAGACGTAATCGGTATAAATGAGCCGCCCGAGTTCGCGCGTATTGCTGTAGTCGGCCGCATGCGCTGCGGGCTGGGGCATGTATTCGAGGCCGAAGTATTCGCCGCCGAGTAGCAGTGCCATTTCAGCGATCATCACGCCGGCGACGATGAGCGCAGGGACGAGATAATCCCAGTAGCCTTCACGCAACCGGTCAAGATTGATGTCCAGCATCATCACGACGAACAGGAACAGCACCATGACAGCGCCCACATACACGAGCACGAGTGCAATGGCGAGGAACTCGGCCTCGAGCAGCATCCATAACCCGGCGGCCGTAAAGAAGGCCAACACCAGGAACAGCGCCGAGTGCACCGGATTGCGCGCGAAAATAACACATAACGCTGCACCGGTCAGGACAAGCGCGAAAACCCAAAACAGGATTGCCTGGAATTCCATGTTCTTTTTAGTAATCAGTCAACAGTAAACGGTAATCGCCAAGAGCCCGCGCTTCATCACCGTTCACTGTTCACCGTTCACTTTCTCACCGGAAATTCGCGTCCTCGGCCCGATCCTGTGCGATCTGTTCTTCGTAACGGTCACCGATCGCCAGCAGCATTTCCTTGGTGTAGAGCAGATCGCCCCGCTTC
>JANXPQ010000350.1 GCA_025357235.1 Betaproteobacteria bacterium | reverse complement strand
GACATCGGCGTGCAGCGCGCGCAACTCGAACATGCGATTGCCCTGCTGGTCGGCAAACCGCCCTCCAGCTACGCGCTGGCCGTGGCTCCGCTCAACGCGTTGCCGCCGGCCGTTCCGGTCGGCATCCCGTCCAGCCTGCTCGAGCGCCGCCCCGATATCGCCGCCGCCGAGCGGCGCATGGCCGCCGCGAACGCGCAGATCGGCGTCGCCGAGGCCGCCTACTACCCGTCGCTGACATTGTCCGCTTCGGGTGGCTTCCAGAGTTCGAGTTTTTCGAACTGGCTGACTGTGCCCAGCCGCTTCTGGTCTGTCGGTCCCGCGCTTGCCCAGACGCTGTTCGATGGCGGGTTGCGGCGCGCGCAAACCGCGCAGGCGATCGCCGCTTACGACGCCAATGTCGCGGGCTACCGGCAAACCGTGCTGACGGGATTCAAGGAAGTCGCGGACAACCTCGTGGCGCTGCGCATCCTGGAGGAAGAAGCGGCGATCCAGGACGAAGCAGTGCAGAACGCACGCCAGTCCGTGGCCCTGACCGCCAACCAATACAAGGCGGGCATCGTCAGCTATCTGAACGTGGTGACCGTGCAGGCGACGGCATTGGTCAACGAAAGAACCGCGGTGGACATCCTCAGCCGGCGGCTGGCAGCGAGCGTGCTGCTGATCAAGGCGCTGGGTGGCGGCTGGGATGCGTCCACCTTGCCGAAATCGGATGAACTTGCGCGCGGAGATGCCTACCCGCGCAGGCAAGCCGCGCCGCGCTGACCGCGTGCGCGGCGATTATTTTTGTGAAACGGTACAACCTGCGGGATTGAAATCAGACATACAACAACAGACAAGCCGGTCCACGCCGGCATTGTTCGAGTCAGGAGGATTCCGGGCATGACGAACCACGCCATTATTCGAGCCGCAGTTATTCCATCCGCAATGACCACCGCGCGCATGCCGGCGCTCGCTGTCTGCGTGCTGGTGGCTGCGTGCATGCTCAGCGCCTGCTCCGACAAGAGCGGCGCCCCGGCAGAAGCGAAGAAAGCCGCACCGACCGTGCCCGTGCTGACCGGCCAGGTCGTGGAGAAGTCGATGCCGCTGCGACTGCACGCTATCGGCAACGTGGAGACAGTCGCTTCCGTCGCCGTCAAGGCGCGCGTCGACGGCGAAATCGTCACCACGAATGTGCGCGACGGCCAGGACCTGGTCAAGGGCGACCCGCTGTTCCAGCTCGACCAGAAGCCCTATCAATCCCAGCTCGAGCAGGCCCAGGCCAACCTCGTGCATGACCAGGCGCAACTCGATTACCTGCGCGGCCAGGAAAAGCGCTATCAGGATCTGTTGAAACAGAATTTCGTTTCCCAGGAAGGCTACGCGCAGGTCGCAGCCAACTTCCGCGGTGCGCAAGCCAGCGTGAGCGCGGACGAAGCCGCGGTCCAGCACGCGCGCATCAACCTCGGCTATACGGTGATCCGCTCGCCGATCGACGGCCGCGCCGGCAAGGTGATGCTTTCCGCGGGCAACATGGTCAAGGCCAACGATACGGTGGCGATGGTGGTAATCAACCAGCTCGCCCCGATCTATGTCAGCGTCGCCGTGCCGGAGCAATACCTCAATGAAATCCGCTCGCGCCAGAAATCGTCGCCGTTGCGCGTGGAGGTTGAACTCGAGAAAGGCAAGACGATCGGCGGCAAGCTCGCCTTCGTCGACAACTCGGTCGACATGACCACCGGCACCATCAAGCTGCGCGGCATCTTCTCCAACAGCGACAGGCAGCTATGGCCGGGCCAGTTCGTCGAATCCTGGGTCACGCTGCGCGACGAAGAGAAGGCGCTCGTTGTGCCGACGCAGGCATTGCAGACCGGTCCCACCAGCCAGTACGTCTATGTCGTCAAGGAAGATTCGAGCGTCGAACTGCGCCCGGTGAAAGTCGCGCGCACGGAAGGCGCCGAGACCGTGGTTGCCGCCGGCCTTAAACCGGGTGAAACCGTGGTCGTGGATGGCGCTTCGCGCCTGCTGCCCGGTTCGAAGGTCAGCACCAAATCCCCCGACGGCGGCAAGGCGCCCGATGCCAAGCCGGCCGAGAAGGCGCCGGAGAAGTCGTCATGAGCATCGCCGAGATCTTCGTACGCCGGCCGGTCATGACCGGCCTGGTCATGATCGGAATTCTGGCTTTCGGCATCGTCAGCTACCGGCTGCTGCCCGTATCGGATCTGCCCAACATCGACTTCCCGACCATCGCGGTCACCTCGTCGCTGCCGGGCGCCAGCCCCGAGACCATGGCTTCTGCGGTCGCCACGCCGCTGGAGAAGGAGTTCTCCACGATCGCCGGGCTGGATTCGATGGATTCCACCAATGCCCAGGGCGTGAGCCGCATCACGCTGCAATTTTCGCTCGACCGCAACATCGATGCCGCTGCCGCGGACGTGCAGGCCGCCATCACACGCGCGCTGAAGCAGTTGCCGCCGCAGATGACCACACCACCCGCTTTCCAGAAGGTCAACCCGGCGGATGCACCGATTTTCTACCTCGCGCTGACTTCGACGACGCTGCCGATGTCGACGGTGGACGAATACGCGCAGACGCTGCTGGCCCAGCGCATTTCCACGATCAACGGCGTAGCCCAGGTTCAGGTCATCGGCTCGCAGAAATACGCGGTGCGGATACAACTCGATCCGAAGGCGCTCGCTTCGCGCGGAATCGGCATCGACGAAATCTCCGATGCGATCAACCATCACAACACCAACCTGCCCACCGGCACGCTGTACGGCGCGAATCGGGCTTACACGGTCGAGTCGAACGGCCAGTTGACGAACGCGGCGGCATTCCGTCCGGTCGTTGTCGCCTACCGCAACGGCGCGCCGGTGCGGTTGAGCGAAATCGGCCGCGTCATCGATAGCGTGGAAAACGACAAGCTCGCGGCATGGCTCAACGACGAGCGCGGCATCGTGCTCGCCATCCAGCGCCAGCCGGGCACCAACACCATCGAGATCGTCAATTCGATCAAGCGGCTGCTGCCGACGTTCCGCGCGCAGGCGCCGGCCGGCCTGAAAATGGAAATCCTCTACGACCGTTCCGACTCGGTGCGTGAATCGGTGGACGACGTGCAATTCACGCTGATGCTGGCACTTGCGCTGGTCGTGCTGGTGATTTTCCTGTTCCTGCGCAACGTTTCTGCAACGCTGATCCCGAGCCTGGCGTTGCCGATGTCGATCGTCGGCACGTTTTCCGTGATGTACCTGTTCGGCTACAGTTTGGACAATCTCTCGTTGATGGCGCTCACGCTGTGCGTGGGCTTCGTCGTCGACGACGCCATCGTCATGCTCGAGAACATCAGCCGCCACATGGAAATGGGCAAACCCCCCATGCAGGCGACGCTGGAGGGGGCGCGCGAAGTCGGCTTCACCATCGTGTCGATGACGTTGTCGCTCGCGGCGGTGTTCATTCCGGTTCTGTTCATGGGCGGCATCCTCGGCAAGCTGCTGCACGAGTTTGCCGTCACCATCATGGCCGCCGTGCTCGTGTCGGGCTTCGTGTCGCTTTCGCTGACGCCGATGCTGTGCAGCCGCTGGCTGCGCCCGGTCGCGCACGACCGCCACGGCAAGATCTATCAATGGAGCGAGCGGGCGTTCGACGCGGTGCGCGACCTCTACGATGCGACGCTGAAATGGTCGATCAGGTACAGCTGGCTCACGATGCTGGTGTTCTTTGCGATATTCGCCGCCACCGCCTGGCTGTTCTCCGTCATGCCGAAAGGCTTCCTGCCCAGTACCGACACCGGGCAGTTGCTGGTCTTTACCGAAGCGGCCCAGGACATTTCCTTCGACGCCATGGCAGCCAAGCAGAGACAGGCCGCGAAAATCGTGCAGGCCGATCCGAATGTCGAAGCAGCCATGGCCTTCATCGGGCCGTCCTCCTCGGGCTCGAGCCAGACGCTGAACCTGGGCCGCATATTCATCCGCCTGAAGCCGCGCAACCAACGGATTCCGGCCGACGCTATCATCCAGGAGCTGCGGCCGAAGCTGACGTCGATTCCAGGCATGAAGGTCTACCTGCAGAACATTCCGCCGGTGCGCATCGGCGGCAAAGTGACCAAGAGCGAATACCAGTACACGCTGCAAGATGCCGAGACCCAGGAGTTGTATCACTGGGCACCGCTCCTGGAAGCGAAAATGCGCACTCTGCCCGCGTTCATCGACTTGAACAGCGACCTGCAAATCACCAATCCGACGGTGAAGGTGCAGATCGACCGCGACAAGGCATCCGCGCTGGGCGTGACTGCCGAACAGATCGAGGATGCCCTCTATAGCGCGTTCGGCACGCGCCAGGTGTCGACGATCTATACACCGAGCAACGAATTCTTCGTCATCCTCGAACTGGCACCCGAGTACCAGTCCAGTCCCGAAGCCCTGTCGCTGCTCTATGTGAGGTCAGGCCTGGGCACGCTGGTGCCGCTGTCGTCTGTGGCGCGCATCGAACGCGGTGTGAGCCCGTTGACGGTCACCCATCAGGGGCAGTTGCCATCCGTGACGCTGTCGTTCAATCTGAAGCCGGGCGTGTCGCTCAGTCAGGCGATCGAGCAACTCAATGCTGTCGTCACCGAACTGCGCATTCCGCCGACGGTGATCGGCAGTTTCCAGGGAGCGGCGCAGGCATTCCAGTCGTCTCTCGCCGGCATGGGGATGCTGCTGATCATGTCGATTTTCGTGATCTACCTGATCCTCGGCATCCTCTACGAGAGCTACGTCCATCCGGTCACGATCCTGTCCGGGCTGCCGACCGCCGGCTTCGGTGCGCTGCTGACCCTGATGCTGTTCAAGCTCGACCTCAACATGTACGGCTTCGTCGGGCTGATCATGCTGATCGGCATCGTCAAGAAGAACGCCATCATGATGATCGACTTCGCCATCGAAGCGCAGCGCAAGGACGGCAAGAGCCCGGACCAGGCGATTTACGAGGCCTGCCTGATCCGGTTCCGGCCGATCATGATGACGACGGCGGCGGCGCTGATGGGTACACTACCGATCGCCATGGGCCTCGGCGCCGGATCGGAGGCGCGCAGGCCGCTGGGCCTCGCGGTCGTCGGCGGACTGCTGGTGTCGCAACTGTTGACCTTGTACATTACGCCGGTTATCTACCTTTACCTCGAGAGAGCCAGAAGCTGGAATGAGCGTCGCCGCGGCCGCAAGCCGGCCGCGGCAGCCGGTGCCTGACGGCGCGTTCGTTTGCGCTTCGCAGCCGACGTCAACGGACCGCACCGGCTGGCGTTAGAGCCGCGGCACCGTGCGACCCCATTCCGTTCGCCCTGTGCTCCTTCCCGAAAGAGCACATGAGCGAACCGCTGAAGAAGAAGAAGACGGACGATCAGTCGTTTCTGCGCAAACTCGGCCCCGGCCTGATCACCGGCGCCGCGGACGACGACCCGAGCGGGATCGCCACCTACTCCCAGGCCGGCGCGCAGTTCGGGTTGAACATGCTGTGGACGACGCTGATCACCTTCCCGTTGATGGTCGGTATCCAGATCGTCAGCGCGCGCATCGGCCGTGTCACGGGTGAAGGCCTCGCCGCCAACATCCGCCGCCTGTTTCCGCGCTGGGTTCTGCTGATCGTCGTATCGCTGCTCGTGATAGCCAACACCATCAACATAGCGGCCGACATCGCCGCCATGGGCGAAGCGCTGCAACTGGTTATCGGCGGCGGCGAACACGGCCATGCCGTCGTCTTCGGTGTGCTGAGCCTGCTGCTGCAGGTCTTCATTCCTTATCAACGCTATGTGCGCGTGCTGAAATGGCTGACGCTGTCGCTGCTGGCGTATGTGGCGGTCGCCTTCTCGGTGCATATCGACTGGCCTCAGGCGGTCCGGCAATCGCTGGCGCCGACGCTCTCGTTCAATCCGGATTTTGTCGCGGTCGTCGTCGCGGTGTTCGGCACCACGATCAGTCCGTACCTGTTCTTCTGGCAGGCCTCCCAGGAAGTCGAGGAACTGCGCGGCGGCCACGGCTCCTCCTCGCTGACAAGCACGCCGGAAGATGCCGGGCTGCATCTGCGTCGCATCAAGGTGGACACTTACGTCGGCATGGGTTTCTCCAACCTGATCGCCTTCTTCATCATTCTCTCGGCGGCGGTGACCCTGCATGTCGCGGGCATCACCCAGATCCAGACTTCCGCCCAGGCGGCGCAGGCGCTGCGCCCGATCGCGGGCGACTTCTCCTTCCTGCTGTTCAGCCTCGGCATCATCGGCACGGGCATGCTGGCCGTCCCCGTGCTGGCCGGGGCAACCGCTTACGCCGTGGCCGACAGCTTCGGCTGGCGCCAGGGACTGGACCGCAAACTGTTCGAGGCCACCGAGTTCTACGCGATCATCGCGTTCGCGACACTGGGCGGGTTGCTGCTCGATTTCACCCCGATCGATCCGATCAAGGCATTGTTCTGGAGCGCCGTGATCAACGGCGTCATCGCGGTCCCGATCATGATCGTGATGATGCTGATGGCAACCCGCGTCGAAGTCATGGGCCCGTTCGTCATCAAACGCCGCCTGAAATTTCTCGGCTGGCTGGCAACGGCGGCCATGGCATTGGTCGTCGTCATAATGCTGGCAACCGCCTGGTGATGCGAGCTGCCGGTTGAATTTTCCGGACCGCATCGGGTCGAAGGCTGTAGCTCATTGACACCCCTGGAGGAGAACGGCATGGCAGACATCGAACCATCCGGCGACAGCGCGCCAAGCTCGCTGGTCACCGTCGCGCAGATCATCTACGGGCTGCATGCGCTGAGCATCTTCATCGGGCTGACCAGCGCAATCACCATCGTCGGCGCATTCGTATTCGGCTTTCCGTCGATCATCGCGGTCATCCTCAATTACGTCTATCAGCACGGCACGCGCGGCACCTACCTCGAATCGCACTTCCGCTGGCAGATCCGCACATTCTAGTTTGCGGCGGTGTGGATCATGATCGGCGCGGCGGTATTCGTGACGCTGTTCATCGTGCTGATCGGCATTCCGATTGCATGGATGATCTGGATCGTCACCGGTTTCTGGGTCATTTACCGGGTCGCCCGCGGCTGGCTCACGCTGCAGGACCGCAAGCCTATGGTCTTCTGATGATCTGAAGATTTTCCTTGTTCTTGTTATTCCTCCGCGTCCTCCGCGGTGAGCGCTTCTTTAGAGTCTTCGGGCCGAATATTAGCCTGAGGTTTTTGTCGATTTAAGCATCGCAACCGGGCAGAATGCGCGTTCGCCCGCCATGCCTCCAGCCCTTCTCGCCCTCGCCGTCGCCGCGTTCGTCTCTGGCGCCAACATGCGCCTGTTCGACGCGCTGCTGCCGACTGTCGCAAAAGATTTCGCGGTGCCGCCAACGACGGCCTCGATCGTCATCACCGCATTCACGCTCGCCTACGGACTGTTCCAGATCGTGCACGGCCCGCTCGGCGATCGCATGGGCAAACTGCGCGTCATCGGTGGCGCCGCGCTGATCGCCTCGGCCGCTTCGCTGGGTTGCGCCTTTGCGCCGACGCTGTCCGCACTGGCTGCACTGCGCTTCGCCACCGGCATCGGCGCCGCCGCGATCGTGCCGCTGTCGCTGGCATGGATCGGCGACAACACGTCTTACGAGAAACGCCAGGCCACGCTCGGCCGCTTCTTGAGCTTCATCCTGATGGGACAGATCCTCGGGCCGGCGCTGGGCGGCGCGCTGGCCGAATTCACCAGTTGGCGCCGGGTTTTCGACGTCATGGCAGCGGTGTTCCTGGTGGTAGGCATCGTGCTGCTCACGGTCCATAGCCGCACGCGGCATGCGGCTTCCGCAGTCGGGAAGCCTCACGGCAACGTTTGGCGCAACTATGCCGCCGTTCTCGGCGATCGATGGGTGCGCATCGTGGTCCTCACCGTATTTCTGGAAGGCGGGCTGTTCTACGGCGCGTTCGCCTACACCGGGGCCTATCTCAAGGAACGCTTCGACCTTTCCTACCTGCTGATCGGCGGCATGCTGGCGGGGTTCGGGCTCGGTGGCGTGGTCTATAGCCTGATGGTGAAATGGTTGCTTGCCCGGCTCGGCGAAAAGGGTTTCGTGCGGCTCGGCGGCGCGCTGATGTTCGTCTGCATGGCGGTATTGCCGCTGCTGCCCTGGTGGCAGGCCGCCATTCCGGTTTTCATCGTCGCGGGATTCGGCTTCTATATGTTCCACAACACGCTGCAGACGCGGGCCACCGAAATGGCGCCGCAGGCACGCGGCACAGCGATCGCCGTCTTCGCTTTCTGCCTGTTCATGGGCCAGGCAAGCGGCGTCGCCGTTTGCGGCCTCGTCATTCGCCTACTGCATTACGGCTGGACGTTTGCAATCACCGGCGCACTACTCGCCCTGCTGAGCTTCTGGTTCGCGACGCGCATTGAAGCGCATCGCGCGCAAGTTCAGGCGCGCGCTGCGTGATCCATAAGAAACTCTATTGGCCGGGGGCAGCCCGGCGGCTGGTCACCTTTCTTGCGCGGCCAAGAAAGGTGACCCAAAGAAGGCCGCCCCCAGTGCCGCGCCCCGTATTCACGGGGTGCCCCTGTGCTGCCTGACTCGATGGGGCGACTGCGCAACTCGACCTGGCGAGGCGCACACAACGCGCCTCACTGCGGGACTGACTCGGTTCCCGGCGGGCGTAAGCTGGGGCGGAATCCGAGTCGTGGGCGCCTGGTCTGACATGGGTGGACCGAGTCTTCGCGCCTGCTCCCGCAAACGGAGCTTCGCTTAGCATGTCGACAGGCGCACAGTCCTCGTCGACTTCCCCCCATCGAGTCGAGCTGCTCGGCGCGCCTCAAGGGGGAAAAGGCAAACGACCTAGGGCTTATGGCATTTACTCAGTCCCGAGTCCTAAGTCCTGAGTCCCCGTGCTTCTCCCTCACCTCTTTCCTCTCGCCTCTTTCCTCTGCCTATCCTTCCCTTAACCCCGCGTCACATATCCATAGCGCAGGTTGCTGCGCATGCCGCCTTTGGCAAGATAGTATCGCTTGAGCTTCGTGAGCCCGTCGTCGAGATTCGCGTATATCGTGGGCTCGATGCCGTAGAGCCGCGCCGAATTCATGCCGAAGATGGCGCTCTTGACTTCACCGGCAGCGGAGCCGAGCGGCGCGAAACCATGCTTGTCCTGCATGTCCTGCGGAATCTCCAGGCGGCGCAGGCTTTCGATCTGCCACTGCGGCGCACCGGTCCAGACCGCATCGGTTCCCCACACGACCTTGTCGGCGCCCAGTCCCCTGACCAGCATGCCCATGATCGCGGCAGCCAATCTCGGCTGCGCCACCGCCGTCACCGCGAACACCTGGCCCAGGTCGCCATATACGTTACGCACGCCGAATTTTTCGGGAATCTCGGCAAGGTCGGTAACCCACTCGATGCGTCCGGTCGCATCGAACTGCGCCAGCGCGTCTTCCGGCGTGCCGCCGCCGGGGAAACGATAAGCCGAGTGATAGACGATGAAGTTCAGATCCGGCCAGTCCTGCGCGGCCTTGCCGACATCGCGCACGTCGCTGTGCTCACGCAGATGGGGAAACTGCTTTTCGACCGATGGCGGAAACAAACCCTTGTGTACGCAGACGTTGCGCAATCCGGCCTTCTGGATTTTTTCGTAGAAAGGGTAGAGCGTCTTCTCGTCGTCGAGCCGCCACGGGTAGCGGCTCAAGTCCTTGTGGGTGTTGTCGCCGATGGTGTAGCCCTTGAACGAGTCAGGCTCATCCTCGGCGATCGCGCGATCCACTTCCTCCATCCAGCCCGGTTGCCCCGGCGTGAAGATGGCGTGGCTCAGCATGCGCTTGGAGCCGAAGCGGTCGTTGATCCGCGCGCGTGCCGCAGCGGCCATCGGATTGGTCAGGAACCAGTCGGCGGCGACATCCGAAGGCGCGCTGCTGATCAGCGCGATCTTGGTGTCGCTGTCGAGGTAGATTTCCTTGACGTAGTTGTCGAACTTGAGGTCCTCGATGGTCTGCGGCCTGTCGATCAGGTCCGGATTCCATCCCGCCTTGCCGACCGCTTCGCGCATGCGCACGAAGGTCTGGATCTGCGTGTCGTCGCGCAGGAAATGCGTGTGGCCGTCCAACACGAACTGCCCCGACAATTCGTCGGCCCGCGCCGCGGCCAGTTCCGGCGTGGCGGCTTCCGCGCGGCCGACTTCGAACAGCGGGCCGTAGACGTCATTCATCGCCACAAAGGCGGCCGCCATCCCCGATGCGGTGCGCAAGAACTGGCGCCGGCTCATCCCCTGGCGGCTGGCGAGTTCGTCGGCCAGCACTTTGAGCCTGGCTTCGACTTCGCTCTGCGCCGGCGTCTGCGGAATCGGCGCGTATTCGTCGCTGGATACGATCTGCGTCGGGATCGGCCCATCGAATGACGCGAATTCGGCTGGCAGCAACGCTTCGCGTTCCCGGCCGGTAAGCAGTTTCATCGGCATGACTCCTTGCGATTCGGATTCTTCCGCCAATTGTTCCACAATCCACAAGGGCGAACCGAATCGACGTTCGCACGATCTGGTGCCGTCTGCGGCATTTCGCGCCCGCACCACCTCAGACGTGCCAGGTGTTCCTGATGCCTGTCGCTCGATGGCGTGCCCCCTGCGCGGCGTCCGGTGAATGCTCTTCACCTATGTGCGCCAAGACACAGACGGCGATTGCCCGGGTCTATAGCCTCCCTGCATGGAGGCCGCGAAGCGGCGGTGACGAAAGTGTCGCCAGATCCGATTCCAGGACAAAATCCGAGGGGCCATTTCCTGGCGTGGACCACCCTCAGTGCCCGCGATCATCGCCGCACGGCATCGAAAAATACAATGTATTTGACGAACACTTGGACGTTCATGTCTGCCTGGCTGCGGCCCCGGCTGCACCGGTTGACGGATGAGCGAATCCTGTTTCCGGTTTTTGCCGCACTTTTGCTGGTCATGATCTGGGCGACGACTCTGAACCTCATCAGAGTCGAACATGTCGCGGCCGAGCACACCGCGGCGGTGTCAAGCCGCGAACTGGCCGAAACTTATGAAGCGCAAGTCGTACGCGCGCTGCGCGAAATCGATCAAACCCTGAAGTTCGTCAAGGCTGCGTATGAATTCAGCCGCAAGCAGGACGTGCTGCAGTATCTGAAAGCCAGGGGCTTGTTGCCGCCGGATCTGTTGTTCGTCGTGAGTATCGCTAACAGCAAGGGAGATGTCGTGGCCAGCACGCGCCCGTTGGCAATCACGAATGTCGCCGACCAGGACTACTTCCAGAGTCAGCGTCGGACAGATGCCCTCTCGATCGGTCGTCCGCGCCTGAGCTCTGGTTCGGGAGAATGGAAGCTGCAATTCAGCCGCAGGCTCAATGCGGCCGATGGAAGTTTTTCCGGCATCGTGATGGTTTCGGTCGACACGGCCTATTTCGTCAGCGGCTATGAATCCTCGAAACTGGGCGAACACGGCGTGCTTGCCCTACTCGGCACGGACGGCGTATTCCGGGCCAGGCGCAGCGGAGAAACGGTGTATTCAGGAGTGACGGTCGACTATCGGGCGGTGGTGCCCGCCACCGGCGACGCGGATAGCGAAGCCACGCTCGCAACCAACCCCTGGGACGGCGTGCGTCGCTACACCAGTGCACGCCAGCTCTATGATTTTCCGCTGGCCGTGATCGTCGGACTATCGGCTGATGAACAACTGGCGGCCAAGCGTCGTGACATGCGCACCTATCTGTGGCGAGCCTCCGCCGGCAGCCTCTTGCTGATCCTGATCGTCGCGGTGCTGGCCCGCATGAGCCGGCAGCTCGCGCTGGCCCGCCAGCGCGCCGTCGAGGAGAAGATCGCTAATGCCGCGCGGGTCGAATACCTCGCCTATCACGACGGCCTCACGACGCTGCCGAATCGCAGCCTGTTCAGCAAACTTCTGATTCGGGGCATCAGCCAGGCTCGTCGCTACAACAGGCAACTGGCGGTGCTGTTTCTCGACCTCGACCGTTTCAAGCACATCAACGATACCCTCGGACACGATGCCGGCGACCAATTGCTGCAGGAAGTCGCGACGAGACTCAAGGCTTGTCTGCGCGACAGCGACACCGTCGCCAGGCTGGGCGGCGACGAGTTCGTCGCCCTGCTGCCGGAACTGAATGACGGAAAGTATGTGGCGGTCGTGGCGCAGAAAATCCTGTCCGCCGTCGCCCGGCCGTTCGTCCTGCTCGGCCAGGAATTCCGCGTCACGGCAAGCATCGGGATCAGCCTCTACCCGCAAGACGGCCTGGACGAGCAGACCCTGACAAAAAACGCCGATATCACGATGTATCAGGCGAAGGAGGAAGGCAAGAACAGATTCCAGTACTATTCCGAGAAATTAAATGCCAGTTCCTTGGAACGGCTCACCTTGGAGTCGGGCCTGCGGCACGCCTTGGAGCGAAGCGAGTTTCAGCTTCACTACCAGACCAAGCGGGATAACCCCAGCGGCCGCATTACCGGCGTGGAGGCGTTGCTGCGTTGGCGGCATCCCGACCTGGGCACCGTGGCGCCGATGCAATTCATACCGGTCGCCGAGGAAACCGGTTTGATCGTCCCGATCGGAAAGTGGGTGCTCAGGACCGCCTGCCTGCAAAACATGGCCTGGCAGAACCAGGGCCTGCCCCATTTGAGCATGGCCATCAATCTGACGCCGCACCAGTTTTTCGATGAACACCTCCTGCCCGACCTAGCGGCGATACTCGCGGACACCGGCATGGACGGGCATCTGCTGGAGCTGGAATTCAGGGAAAGCGTGCTGATGCGCGATGTCGAAAAAGCCCTGCCGATATTGACCGGACTCAAGGACATGGGAATCCGGATTGCCATCGACGACTTCGGCATCGGCTATTCCTCGCTCTCCAGGCTCACGCAATTCCCGCTCAGTACCATCAAGATCGATCGCTCGTTTATCCACGGCGTCGCCAAGATTGCCGAAAACAAGGATCTGACCAAGGCGATTATCGCATTGGGCAGGGCACTGAGCCTGAGCGTCGTGGCCCAGGGTGTGGAAACGAAGGAGCAGGCCGACTTCCTGCGCCAGAACGCCTGCGACGAATTCCAGGGCTTTTATCTCAACAAGCCCATACCGGCGGATCAAATTACGGAGTTGCTGCGAATCCAGTTGGATGTTGCGGAACCCGTTGCAGGCCCGGCCGACTGACGACCCCAGGGAGTCCCTGTGAAGCAATCGGCCGGATTATTGCGCCAGCAGCACTTTCACCCTGCCATCCACAAGGTTCTCCTCGATGTAGCCGATGACATTGGGGTTCGCGACGATGAGCTTCTTCACTTCGAGGCTGTTCGATACTTCCTGCGGAGGCTGTCCCCTGCCGGTGAAAATAATCTTCGACCAGTGAGCCTTCATCTGTGCGGCGGATTTCCCGGTGAGCTTGGCGTAAAACGCATCGCGCGCGGCGGAGCCTTCGGCCTGGTCGATCGGCATGGCCTGGCTGCCATCGGGGAACCGATTGGCCTTGCCCAGAAAGATATCCGCGACCTGATTGGCGCTGAGCGCGGTTATTGAACTCTTCGATGAGACCACCGCCACGAGCCAGCCGCCCGGATCGCACATCCCGCCAAGCCCGATGAACGTGGCGGTTGTGTTGTTGGGATCGTATTTGTCTGCGAGGGCGACTCCTTCCGGCCCAAACTGTCTGAACCCATCGAACAACGGTTTGAAGGCATCCAGCGTCAGCTTGGTCCTGATATACGAGATGTGCACGGTGGCGGCGCCATACTCGGCTGAATCGGATATGCCCCACACGTCCTTCGCTTTGGCAGCACCGCCCGGCGGGACGCTCGGTTTGGTATTGCCATAATTGGCCTGCACGGTATTCGTGAATGCACTGAAGCGCAGACGGTAGCTCGCATCCACGCCGTCGCTGTTGTTGATGGGTACCAGGCTATAAATCTCGACCGGTGGACGTACCCATGGATTGGCATAGCCCACCTTCCGATAGTCGGAAACGAGGAAGGCCGGTAGCACGATCCGTCCGGCACGAATACTGAAATCCGGCGTGAACTGATACTTGATATTTGCCCACTCCACGTGGGGCCGGTATGTATTGTCGTAATTCTGCTCGGAAATGACCTGCAGGACTGCCGAGAGCTCAGGGGTAAGATTGGCGCTGACTTGTGCGCCGATCAGGCTGTCGACATCTGCGCTCCATCTGTGGCTGAATCCGGCCCCGTTGGGCTTGAGTCCGCTGGATATGAAGTCCGCCTGGTCCTCGCTCGAGTGCGCCATGCCCAGCGTGCCGAAGCCACTGAAGGAGAACATCGGCGCGCCGGACTCGTCGGCGTCGGCGCCTGATGCGTACAGCATCAACGCAGCCAGGGCGATGACGGTGCGGCAGGCACAGCATGGGTTCAACGTGGCTTCGCGAGAAGGCTGATTCGGCATCGTTAGTTTCTCCGTGCTGCTCCAGAATAGGACGCTAACTCCCCGCAGCGAAGATAAGGATCCCGGCGCGCACCGTCTGTGCCCCAGCGCACATAACTGAGGGGGCATTCGCCGGATGGCGCGCAATGAAATCCCGTATCGACGTATCATTGGACATCTTCGCTTGGCTGCTGGAAGGCCGGTTACCGACATGCCGGCGCGGGTTGCCGCACATCACGCGGCGGTTGGATTGTTCAGACGCAATGGGGGAACCGCAATGAAAAAGCTTCTCGCTCTGTGTGCAATGCTCGCATTTCTGGTGCCGGCGCTGACGTTCGCGGCCGGGAAAGTCACCGAGGCAAAACTGGGAAAAAACGTCGTCGAACGGAAGATCGTCGACGAAACCTCCACGTTCGCGCCCGGCGAAAGGGCTTACCTCTGGCTGAAAGTGGAAGACGCGCCAGGTGAAACGCTGACCGTAACCTGGAAAATCAACGACCAGGCCTACCCGGCGACGCTCAACATCGGCGGCACCCCGTGGCGCACCTGGGCGAGCAAGATGCTGCACATTGCCGGTGAATGGACTGTAACGGTCAGCGACGCGGCTAGCGCTACGCTGAACGAAACCAGATTTACGGTGAAGTAGGCGGTGTCCAATGGTGCCGGCTTGAGCTGGCGCTTCTGCTGATCTGCGCGGCCGTTGCTCCCCGGCCCACACTCGCGTGCACGTGATCAGGTATGCACGATCCGGTACAAACGCTCCGGCTGAGTCGTCATGATGTAAAGCTCGCCGGCGGTATCCTCCCCAAAGCTGGTGATGCCCCCTCCGGGGCGCAGCGCCGTCCAGTCGAAGAACTGGGTCGCGCTGCCATTGACCAGCCTGAAGCTGCGCACGAATCCCGCGCAGAAATCTCCGTAGAAATAGGTTCCCTGAAGAGCGGGAATGGCGGCACCCCGGTAGACATAACCTCCGATAATCGAGCAGGCATTGTTGCTGTGGTCATACTCGATCAGCGGAAGGGTCAAACCGGCTGTAGTGCAAGATGAGCCGGGAGGATAGCAATGGTTTCCTTCCATCTTGTTCCATCCGAAGTTGCTTGCTTTGCCCGCGCCGCCCGCCACGGTCGAAACATCGACTTCCTCCCAGTTGCCTTGCCCAACGTCCGCGATGTAAAGATCGCCTGTCTGCCGGTCAAAGTTGTACCGCCATGGATTGCGCAGGCCGAAGCTCCAGATTTCCTCGCGTTTGCCGCTCACCCCTACAAAGGGATTGTCGGACGGAATGGAGTATGCAAGCGGCGCGGTGGCGCTCGACACATCGATACGCAGCAGCTTGCCCAGCAAGTCGTTCTGATTCTGGGCGTGGTTGCCCGGATCTCCACCGCTCCCTCCATCACCGAAACCGATATAGAGCATACCGTCCCGCCCGAAGACGATCATTCCCCCGTTATGGTTCGAGAACGGCTGAGTCAGCGTAAGTATGATGACATCAGCTGTGCTTACTGCGACATTGGGGTCCGAGCTTACGAGGTAGCGCGCAATGACGGAATTACCGCTCGTGTCCGTATAGCTAACGTAGAAGCGTCCGTTACTTGCATATTGCGGATCGAAAGCCAGGCCCAGCAGACCCTGCTCAGAGCCGCTGGATACAAGAGCGGCGACATCGAGGAAAGTACCGATCAGCGAACGGGTGGCTTTATTCACGACCTTGATCTTTCCGCCCTTTTCCACCACGAACAACCCCGCCGCATCCGCCGGGGGCGTGGTCAGGAAAACGGGAAAGTCGAGGGCAAGACCGGCATCGATGCGTTCGAGGCGAAGGGATACGGGTGGCGCTGTACCACTGTCGCCCCCGCCGCAAGCAACCAGCAGCACCACCAGCGCGAGTGCGCTGAAGAAGGATTGTCGTCCGGGCAAGAGTCGGATTGCCTTCAAGGTCATCCTCTAACGGTTGGTCAACGGTTCGCGAGAAAAGTGCGGAATCAGAGGATGGCGAAAAGCATCTGCACTCTCGATGCGATACGGACAAGAACAACGTACAACAATTCCAAACTTGCAGTAAAGTGAACATGATGCACGGCTTTCCGCCGGTGAATTCTGACGTTGCGCAGACGGCCAATTTATTGAACGCCGTAACCTGGTGCAAGTTTTCCACCATAGCCGAATCTTCGCGTTCCCGGCAGACAGGATACCAATGTGACCGAGCGAAAACTGGATCATGCCGGGATCCGCATCCTCTGGCTTCGCCTTAGGCGGCCGCGTCTTGCCGCGGGCGTGGCGAGCGGCGTCCTGATATACGAGCTTCTGTTCGTCTTCAGCTCCATGTCGGGCTGGCTGCGTTTCGTCCTTTCCTGGGATGCAGGCGTGCTGGTCGCGATGACACTGTTCATCGGGTTGAGACACGCATTGCCCGACACGATGAAACGCATTGCCGCGCAGCAGGACGCGGGCAAGTGGACGGTGCTTTTCCTGACGCTCGTCGCGGCGAGCGCAAGCCTCGTTGGCATCGCGGGAGAAGTTCCGCTGATCAGGAGTGCCGGGGAATTCGAGAAGATCATGACCAGCTTGATCATCGCAACCATCGTTCTTTCCTGGGCGTTCATTCACACCATCTTCGCGCTCCACTACGCGCACGACTATTACTCGAGCAAGTCCGCCGGGACTGCCAACGGTGCGCCCCTGTACAAGGGCCTGGCGTTTCCCGGAGGGGCGATGCCGACTTACCTGGATTTCGCTTACTTCTCGTTCACGATCGGCATGACGTTCCAGGTGTCCGACGTTCAGATCACGGACCCGGCCATGCGCAGGCTGGCCCTCACGCACGGCATCATCTCGTTCTTTTACGCCACCGGGATCCTGGCCCTGACGGTCAACATGGTGGCCGGATTGCTCTGACCCGGCCTGTCTTCCCCGGGAACCAGTCCCCGCGCCGGGCGATCGACCTAGCGGTTCAACTTTTTATCGTCATTGCGCCTTTCTTCGTCTTGACCTTATGGCCACGCCCTCTCCCCCAGTGCAGGATGATTCCGGAAAACGACTGTTGCCGTGGCTGGTGGCCGTCGCCTTTTTCATGGAGGCGCTCGATACCACCATCCTGAATACGGCCGTGCCTGCCATCGCCCTGGCACTTGGGGTATCGCCGCTCAGCATGAAAGCGGTACTCGCCAGCTACACCCTGAGCCTGGCGGTATTCATTCCGATCAGCGGCTGGATAGCGGACCGGTTCGGCACGCGCCGGGTGTTTGCGACGGCCATCGGCATATTCACGATCGGATCGATTCTCTGCGGCATTTCGAGCGACATCCACTGGCTGGTCGCGTCGCGCATCCTGCAGGGCTGCGGCGGCGCCATGATGTTGCCGGTGGGCCGGCTCACGATGGTCAGGACGTTCGCCAAATCAGAACTCATCCGCGCCATGAGCTTCGTCGCCATTCCCGGCCTGATCGGGCCGATGCTGGGGCCGCTGGCCGGCGGGCTGATCGTTGGACACTTCCACTGGAGCGTGATCTTTTTCGTCAACGTGCCGATCGGCCTGATCGGCCTGTACCTGGTCTATCGCCATCTTCCGGATTACCGCGAAAAGCGCACCTGGCCGCTGGATGTCGTCGGCCTCATCCTGTTCGGTTCCGGCGTCGCACTGCTGTCGTACGTGCTCGAAGTGTTCGGCGAGCACACCCTGAGCGGGCGCGAAATGCTCGCCCTGCTGGCGATTTCCGTGCTCCTGCTTGCGGGCTACGGCTTGCACACGACGCGCATGGCGCATCCGCTGTTGCGCCTGGCGCTGTTTCGCGTGCGCACCTTCCGCGCGGCCGTGAGCGGCAGCTTCCTCACCCGGCTGGGCATCGGCGGCATCCCGTTCCTGTTTCCGTTGCTCTACCAGGTCGGCTTCGGATTCAGCGCCATCCAGTCCGGACTGCTGATGATGCCGCAGGCGCTCGCCGCCATGAGCCTCAAGCTCACCATGCCGACCATCCTTACGCGCTTCGGCTACCGGCAGGTGCTGATTTCCAACACCGTGATACTCGGCCTGATCATCCTGCTGTTTGCAACCATCGGCGCGGATACGCCGGTCTGGCTGATCGTGGCGCAACTGTTCTGCTTTGGATTTTTCACGTCGCTGCAGTACACCAGCATGAACACGCTGGTTTATGCCGATGTCACCGAGGCGCAAACCAGCAGTGCGAGCACCATCTCAAGCACTGCACAGCAGATGTCGATCAGCTTCGGCGTGGCTTCGGCGTCACTGGTCACCGCGATCTTCATCCCCGATCGCTTTCACGCGGATGCGGCGCAGATGATTCACGGCATCCACCGGGCTTTCCTGGTCCTTGGCGGCCTGACCATCCTTTCCGCCATCGTGTTCGTCGGATTGAAGCGCGATGACGGCGAAGCCGTAAGCCGGCACAAAATCGTGCTGCCGGCGGAGTAGCGAAAAAAAACCCGCCGAAGCGGGTTAATTATCGAGACAGCCGCAACCGGAGGCATGCCTGCCTCCGGCGTCGTGCCGGGTACACTTACTTGGAGTCGGTCTCAGTGGGCGCGGCCGCAATCGTGCCGTCGCTGGTCGACGTGTCGGTCGTGGCCGTTTCGGTCGTCGCTTCCGTCGCAGCCGCGGGTTCGCTCGTGGTGCCGGACGAGTCGGCGGTGGTCGCCGTCGTATCGTCTTCCGCGAGTGCAGCCGTGGTCAGCCATCCGAATACCAGGGAAACCAATACTGATGCGAGCTTTCTTTTCACAGCAGACCCCCTTTGCGTGATTGATGGAAGTGCTCGAGTCCCGGACGGCGATCGGCTTGCGTCGGCGCGCCCTCGACTTGTCGCCAGCAACGCATTGCAATGAACATGCCATGAACGGGTAGTCACGCAATCAAGCGGTTAGGAGAAACGGACGCATCGGCGGCAAGCGGCGATGGTGCGAGAAACGGATGGCCGCACCAAGGAGGCGCGAACCTTACACTGCAAAGCGCTGTCTGTGCCTGCGCTTGACCCGCATTGCCCGACGAGATCATGATTCGCCGCCGCACTCGGCGCCGGATATCCTGGCAACGCCTGTTCCCGGCCGTCAGCCCGCACAACACAAATGACCTCAACGCAACTGCCCACTGCCCGGTTCCAGCGGCTCAAGCTCTACTACGAAAGCCATGAACTGGCTTTCGACATAGCGGCTTTCGCGGGGGGCTTCGTCTTCGACATTGCGATGCTCGATCGCATCGACGCCTGGTCCACGATCGTCCAGCAGGCGGTGTATCTCCTGCTCATCGCCGTGATCCTGCTGCAGATGTTCTTCGCGGAAGGCGAGCCTGCCCTGGATGCCGCTGCGATGCCCACCCTGAAGCGCTGGTACTACGAGTACCGCACGCCCCTTGTCCACTTCCTGCTGGGCACGCTGCTCAATCTCTATACGCTTTTCTTCTTCAAGAGCGCCTCGCTCTTCGTATCGTTCGCCTTCATGGTCGTGCTGGCGGCCCTGCTGGTGGCCAACGAATCCAAGCAATTGAAGGCGCAATTCGGACTGTCGCTCAAGTTCGCCCTGTTCAGCCTTTGCCTGCTGTCGTTCTGCGCGGGCATCGTGCCGGTATTCGTGAGATCGATCGGGCCGTTCGTCTTTTTACTGTCTATGCTGGCCGCCTGCGTGCCGCTGGCCGTGATCAATCGGCGCATTCACATCCATGCGCCCGGTCGCGTGCGGCAGGCACGCCGGCAGATCCTCCTGCCTTTCGGTCTGGTGCTGATCGGATTTCTGTCGCTTTATCTGGTCAGACTGATTCCGCCGGTGCCGCTGTCGCTGCCTTTCATCGGCGTCTACCACAACGTCGAGCGCGGCGAGGATACGTACAAGCTCAGTCACGAACGTCCGGCCTGGAGAATCTGGGATCATGGCGACCAGAAGTTCCTCGCGCAGCCCGGTGACCGGATATTCGTTTACTTCCGCATCTTCTCGCCCGCGCGTTTTTCCGACCAGGTGCTGATGCGCTGGTACTGGAAGGACAACGCGGGCAACTGGAAACTGCAGGACTCCATTCCCATCAAGATAGTCGGGGGACGCGACAAGGGCTTCCGCGGCTATGGCGCGAAAAACAACTATCAGCCCGGTGACTGGAAGCTGCAGGTCGAAACCACGGATGAACGCGAAATCGGCCGCGTGTATTTCGACGTTACGATGGTGCCCGAGGCGCCGCGCAATTTCGAGGTCGATACGCAGTAAAATCAGGGGAAAGGGAAAAGTGGAAAGGCAAGACCCAAGACCTGTTGCTGCTCGCTGACGCTCGCTTCACTGCTCTTAACTTTTACCTTTAACCTTTTCCCTTTCACCTTTTTTATCGCAGTCCGCGCCAGTTCCCAGGCCGCGTGCGCCCGTACTTATAGACCAGCCAGCCACCGAGAAGCCCGCCCAGGTGCGCAAAATGCGCGACGCCGGATGCGGTTCCAGTCACGCCGAGCACCAGTTCCAGCACTGCGTAGAGCAGCACGAATACCCGTGCCGGCATGGGAATCGGCGGAATCAGCGGAACGATGGTGCGGTTCGGAAAGACCAGGGCGTAGGCCAGAAGAATCCCGAACACGCCGGCTGACGCGCCCACGACCGGCCCGCCGCTGGGGCCAAACAAGCCGCCGACCAGCAATTGCGCCACGCCGCCGCTCACGACACTGGCAAAGTAAGCCATGGCCACGCGGCGCGCGCCCCAGACCCGTTCCAGCTCGCCGCCGAACATCCATAACGCGAACATATTGAACGCCAGATGGGTCAGGCCGCCGTGCAGAAAACTGTAGGTAACCAGTTGCCACGGGGTAAGGATCGGCAGGATCGCCAGCCCGGGGCCGGCGCCAGGCCAGAGGGCGAACCACTGGAACAGCACATTTCCCATCTGCATTTCCAGCAGATAGACGACGACGTTGGCGATGACCAGGGCTTGTGTGAATGGAGGCATGTGTTCTTTCTTTTTTCCGGTGAAATCGACCTGCCCGGCAGGCGATCGTTTGCATGTTACCCTTCGGCTCCGTCGAATCCTTCGGCCCGCTCTTTGGCTTGACTTCCGTCTTTCGAAAAAACCCTTTTCAGGATAAATAAAGGCGTACGCATGAAAAACAATATCGCGCTGTCGATTATTCTGCTGTCGCTGCTCACCCCGGCCTTTGCTGCGGCGCCCTATCAGCGCCCTGCCGGCATCGCGGACGACAAGGAACCTCTGATTGTAGCGGGCTATCGCGCGCTGTTTACCTGTTCCGCGCACTTCTTCGCCGGTCGTCCCCTGGATGACATCAAGAAGGTCGAACTGGTCGACGTCGAAGGCCTCGGCTATCCCGACCCCGTCATCGACGAGCAGCGCAGACTCGTGACAGCGACCGACATTTCGGGCGCGATCGTACGCGTTGCCGCCTTTCGCGATTCGATGGGCTGCACGGTGCTGCCCCCACAGTGGGGGATCGGCGACATTCCACGCCTGCCGAATGTCCAGTACGCGCCCGCGCCCGATGTCGGAAACCTCGCGTTTCCCGCGGGTGACCGCACCGACCTTCCCGCCGGCGGCATTGACGGGCTCCATCGCGCGCTCGCGCCGATTCTGGATCGCGCATTCGACGGCAAGAGTTATGGCGAAAGTGCCGGCGTCGTCACGACCGCCGTCATCGTCGTGAAGGGCGGAAGGATCGTCGCCGAACGTTACCGCCCGGGATTCGGCGTTCATTCGGGTTACCGCACGTGGTCCACGTCGAAGAGCATTTCCGCAGCATTGCTGGCCATCGCCTCGAAACAAAGGCTGCTGGATCTGGATGCGCCTTTGAACATACCCGAGTGGAATTATCCCGGCGATCCACGGCAGGCCATCACGCACAAACAATTGCTCTGGATGTCCAGCGGGCTCTACAGCGGCGGGCCGAACACCTATTCGGTTTATTTCGGCGGGCAGGATGTCATCAGCGCCGTGACCGCCACGCCACTGGAAGCCGCGCCCGGAACACGCTGGAAATATGCGAACAACGACACGCTGCTGCTGCTGCGGGAATTGCGCCACAAGCTCGGCGATGACCTGAAGTACCTGCGCTTTCCCTACGACGAACTGCTGCATCCTCTGGGCATGTACCACACCCGCATGGAAGTGGACCATCTGGGCAACTTCGTCGGATCGAGCCAGACTTATACGACAGCCCGCGATCTCACCCGCTTCGGCATGCTGCTGGCAAACGACGGCGTATGGAACGGCAAAAGATTATTGCCGGAAGGCTGGGTGAAATTTTCCGCCACGCCGGCGCCCACGCGCGCGCCGGTGGCCGGCCAATGGGGCTACGGCGCACAGTTCTGGTTGCTCGACCAGATGCCGGGCGTGCCGCAGGGCACATTCACGACTGCGGGCAACAAAGGCCAGTTTGTAACGATCGTACCCGGCCACGACCTGGTGATCGTGCGCACCGGCGTCGATCCCGACGGCAAACGCTGGGCCCAGGACCAACTCGTGGCGGCCGTCGTCGCAGCGTTCGGTAAATAACGCGCGCGACACCGGGCATAACGAGCCGAATCCAACCTTCTGTTACCTTAGCCCCTCTCCACGTCGAGGCATTCACGCTTGAACAAGATCCAGGAACGACTGCGCACACTTTCGCCCGCCGTATTGAAGGACATCCGTCGCGGCATCGAGAAGGAAAGCCTTCGCGTGCGCCCCGAGGGCAAGCTCGCCATGACTCCGCACCCGTCGGCGCTGGGGTCGGCCCTGACCCACCCGCACATCACCACCGACTTCAGCGAATCGCAACTCGAACTGATCACCGGCGTGCATACCGGCGTCGAGTCCTGCCTCGAGGAACTGACCCAAATCCATCAGGTCGTGTATCGCGCGCTCGGCGACGAGATGATGTGGTGTGCGAGCATGCCCTGCGGACTCCCGGCGGACGACGCCATCCCGATCGGCCGGTATGGCAACTCCAACGTCGGCCGCATGAAGACGGTGTACCGCACCGGCCTGTCGCACCGCTACGGCCGGCGCATGCAGATGATTTCCGGCATTCACTACAATTTTTCCCTGCCCCATATCGTCTGGCCGATACCGGGGCTCGGCGACCCGAATGAAGCCTATTTCGCACTCATTCGCAACTTCCGGCGCAATGCGTGGCTGCTGTTCTATCTGTTCGGCGCCTCGCCTGCCGTGTGCGCAAGCTTCGTCGAAGGCCGCAAGCACGAACTGCGCGAACTGGCCAACGGCACCTACCATCTTCCTCACGCCACGTCACTGCGCATGGGGCGGCTCGGCTACCAGAGCGATGCGCAGTCCGCGCTCGCCGTAAGCTACAACAACCTCGAAAACTACGGCGCCTCGCTGTTCGACGCGCTCACCCAGCCCTATCCGCCCTACGAAGCGATCGGCATCCGCGACGGCGACGATTACCGCCAGCTCGCCACCAGCCTGCTGCAGATAGAAAACGAGTTCTACGGAAAAATCCGCGCGAAGCGCGTCATCCGCCCGGGAGAACGGCCGCTGCACGCATTGCGCGAGCGCGGCGTCGAATATGTCGAAGTCCGCCTGATGGACCTCGATCCGTTCTGTGCGATCGGCATAGGCGCAGCCACGATCCGGTTGCTCGACGTGTTCCTGCTGCATTGCCTGCTCGAAGACAGTCCGGCCGATACTCCGGAGGAAATCGCCGCAATCGGGCGCAACCAGAACCGCGTCGCCGCGCGTGGACGCGAGCCGGGCCTGCGCCTCGAAAGACGCGGACAAGAAGTGGACCTGTTCGAGTGGAGTCAGGAATTACTGGCCGCGTGCGCGCCGATCGCCGCGGCGCTCGATGCCGCCCACGGTGGCAATGCGTATGGCAATGCGCTCGCGGGCGCCGTCGCGGCGCTGGACGATCCCGATTCAACGCCTTCCGCGCGCGCTCTCAGGGAAGTGCAGGAGCGTCACGGCGGCTCTTACATCCGCTTCACGCTTGCGCAGTCGCTGCGGCATGCCGCCGACATCAGGCGATTGCGGCTACCCGCTGAAGTGGAGGACCGATTCGCCAGGTCGGCGCAGGAGTCGCTGGAAGAACAGCGGCAGATCGAAGCGGCGGACACCATGCCCTTCGAGATCTACCGGCAGCGATATCTGGCGCCGGAACGGTTGAACGCGACGCCGATCCGGCGCAAAAGCTAAGCGGCCCGCGCGCCGCATTCGTCCGGAAACCTTCCTTTATTTATTTTCGCCCGGCCTCGCATTCGCCCGCATATTTTTCTAAAATCAGCGAAACACGGCATATCTCAAGGCAGGAATACGCATGAAACTCTGGATTTTCGATTCCCAGGCATCCACCGACGATATCGAGGCGGGGT
>JANXPQ010000024.1 GCA_025357235.1 Betaproteobacteria bacterium | reverse complement strand
CCGGAGGGCGATTTTTCCCTGGAAGGCAATTTGGTGTGCACGGGCACCCGCGACTTGCTCACGTTCAGCGGCATCGGCATCTATCGTGCGGCACTGTTCACCCCAGTCGTGCCCGGCACCAGGCACGCGCTGGCGCCACTGCTGCGCGCTCAAATGGCCGTTGGCAGGATTACCGGCGAGCATTTTCGCGGCGAATGGGACGATATCGGCACGCCACAGCGCCTTGCCGATCTCGAAACGCGGCTTCAGCAAACACCCCGCGGCTAAAGTCTGCATCCCGGAGCGCCTTCGCGCAGGCCGTATAATTCGGACACTGCAATCCTTCGGATTTCCGCCACATGATCGATCCCGCCCTGTATACCCGTCGCCGGGCCCGGCTGGCCGCCCTGATGGCGAACGGTGTCGCGGTGGTGCGCACCGCGCCGGAGCGCTTGCGCAATCGCGATTCCTCTTATCCGTTCCGCTTCGACAGTTATTTCCATTACCTCACCGGCTTTGCCGAACCCGAAGCGGTGCTGGTGCTCTTCGCCGGAAAAAACCCGAAGAGCATCCTGTTCTGCCGCGAAAAGGACATGGAGCGCGAGATCTGGGATGGTTTTCGTTATGGTCCGGAGAAAGCGCGGGAAACGTTCGGATTCGACGAAACGTTCCCGATTGCGAAGCTCGACGAGTTGTTGCCGCAACTGCTTGCCAACCAGGCTGCGGTGTTCTGCGATGTCGGCGCGGACCCGAACTGGGACCAGCAGGTAATCGGATGGATCAACAAAGTGCGCGCGCAAGTCAGGTCGGGCGTAAGTGCGCCGGGCGAGATTCGCGATATCCGCCGTTTCCTCGACGACATGCGCCTCATCAAGGACGAGTACGAAATCGGCACGATGAAGCGGGCGGCGGGCATCTCGTCGGAAGCGCACCGCCGGGCCATGCGTGTGGCGCGCCCCGGCATGTACGAGTACCAGCTGGAAGCCGAACTAATCCACGAGTTCCGGCGGCAAGGTGCCCAGGCCCCCGCCTATACGTCGATCGTAGCCGGCGGAGCCAACTCCTGCGTTCTGCACTACGTGCAGAACGATGCCGTACTCAACGACGGCGACGTCGTGCTGATCGACGCGGGATGCGAACTTGACGGCTATGCTTCGGACATCACACGCACCTTTCCGGTGAGCGGAAAATTCACCGGACCGCAGCGCGACATTTATCAGTTGGTGTTGTCGGCCCAGGCAGCCGCCATCGCCCAGGTGAAACCGGGCAACGAATGGGAAGCGCCCCACGACGCGGCAGTGAAGGTGCTGGCACAAGGCATGGTGGACCTCGGCCTGTGCAAAGGCAGCGCAAGCGGCGTGATCGAGTCCGGCGACTATCGGCGCTTTTACATGCATCGCACCGGACACTGGCTGGGCATGGATGTCCACGACGCCGGAGACTACAAGCGCAACGGCGCGTGGCTCGCGCTTATGCCCGGAATGATGCTGACCGTCGAGCCGGGCTGCTACGTGCGTCCAGGCGAAGGCGTTCCGGAAAAATTCTGGAATATCGGCGTGCGCATCGAGGACGACGCGCTGGTGACCGACTCCGGTTGCGAGATCATCACCGCGGCCGCTCCGAAGAATATCGACGACATCGAATTGCTGATGCGTGACTGAAATCGCGCAACGCCTTATTTGCTTCGAATCACTGCGACACCCGGAGACCTGCCGTGAGCAAGCATGATTACGATATCGTGATCGTCGGTGGCGGTCCGATTGGCGCCGCAGTGGCGATCGCGCTTCAGGGCAGCGGCCTGACCGTGCTCGTGCTCGAAGCGCGAGCTGACGCGGGCAACAGCAACGATGCGCGCACCCTGGCCATGTCCTATGGCAGCCGCCTGATTCTCGAACGACTCGGCATCTGGTCGCTGATCGAGCCCGTTACGCCGATCGAGTCCATCCACGTTTCGCAGCGTGGTGGTTTTGGCCGCACGTTGCTGAGCGCGCAGGAAGCGGATTTGCCCGCGCTCGGCTATGTCGTGCGCTATGCCAGATTGCAGCAGGCCTTCAGCAAAGCACTCGAGTCGGCGCGCACCACGATGATGACGGGTGCCGAAGTTACCGGCATGGAATCCACCGCCGACGGGGTTGCCGTCGGGTTTCGCAGACAGGAAGCGTCGCAATCGGTGGCAGCGCGCCTGCTGATCATCGCCGACGGCGGTGCCAGCGCGGGCCTGCGCGCCGGCGCAACGGTGAAGACACGGGAATACGGGCAGGACGCCGTAGTCGGCCTGGTCGCGACTTCGCAACCGCACGGACGCAGGGCTTACGAGCGTTTCACGCCGGACGGCCCTATCGCATTGCTGCCGTTCGAAAATCGCTACGCGCTCGTATGGACCGCGACGCCTGAAACTGCGGATCGGCTGATGGAGCTTGCGGCAACCGGTTTCCTGGAGAAATTGCAACAGCATTTCGGCGATCGCGCCGGACGCTTCGTTTCCATAGAGGCGCGTGCCCGTTTTCCGCTGATGCTGCGTTACGCCGCGGATCCGGTTCTGCCGCGCGCCATCATGCTCGGCAATGCTGCGCAGGCATTGCACCCGATCGCAGGCCAGGGATTCAACCTGGGTTTGCGCGATGCCTGGGAACTGGGCGAGACTTTACTGCGGCACGGGACGCCGGACCCGGGATGCGACGAATGCCTGTCGAATTACCGGGCCATGCGCCGACCGGACCGACTGCGCGGCATCGCGCTAACCCATTCGCTGGTCAAGATTTTCTCCAACGATTTTGCGCCGCTGCGAGCTACGCGCGGAGCCGCGTTGTCGTTGCTTGAACTGGTCCCGCCCGTCAAACGCGCATTCATGCAGCGCATGATCTTCGGCGCATCGCGATAACACGGAGAGTTTCGCTTTCTCCACTGCGCATCCTTTGCGCTAGAATGGCGGTCCACTTTTTTCGCCCA
>JANXPQ010000331.1 GCA_025357235.1 Betaproteobacteria bacterium | reverse complement strand
CATGCTGGTGCGCTCGGGAATTTAGCTGATCAAATACTGGTTCTCGATCTCGGACGACGAGCAGCAGTTGCGCTTTCTCGGCCGCATTCACGACCCGTTGAAGCAGTGGAAGCTCAGCCCGATGGACCTGGAGTCGCGCCGGCGCTGGGAGGACTACACCAGGGCCAAGGAGATCATGCTCGAGCGCACCCACATAGCCGAGGCGCCCTGGTGGATCGTACAAGCCGTGGACAAGAAGAAGGCGCGGCTGAATTGCATCCGCCACCTGCTGGACCAGTTCGAATACAGCGAGATCGAACGGCCCGCCGTGGTCCTGCCGGAGCGCGTGCGGCATGCGGACTATTCACGCAACCGCGTGCCGTCCGAGATCGTGGTGCCGGAGGTGTACTAGCCGAAAGGCGAGAGGAAAGAGGAAAGAAAGAACCCAGGGGAAAGGGGAAAGTTAAAAACACTACCTGCGGACCACCAGCCACGAACCACCGACCTTCGCGAGTCCCGGAACCTCGTTGTTACTTTTACCTTTCACCTTTAACCTTTCGGCTGCTTTTCCTCTTTCCTCTCGCCTCTTTCCTCTGCGATCGGCCCTTCGGGCCTATCGCGGCTGATCCAGGTCGAACGTCTTGTGCAGAACCCGCACCGCGAGTTCCATGTACTTCTCGTCGATGACGACCGTGATCTTGATTTCCGAGGTGGAGATCATCTGGATGTTGATGCCCTCCTCGGCCAGCGCGCGGAACATCTTGCTGGCCACACCGACATGCGAACGCATGCCCACGCCCACCAGCCCGACCTTGCAGATCTTGTCGTCGCCGATGACTTCGCGCGCGCCAACGTGCTTGCTGACCTTCTGCAGGATATCCAGCGTCTTCTTCAGGTCGTTGCGATGGGTCGTGAAGGAGAAATCGGTCAACCCGTCGCGGCCGACGTTCTGCACGATTACGTCGACCTCGATGTTCGCCACGGCGATCGGATCGAGGATCTGATACGCAATCCCGGGTGTATCGGGTACGCCCACGACCGTGACCTTTGCTTCATCCCGGTTGAACGCGATACCGGAAACCAATGCCTGTTCCATGTCTGCATCTTCCTCAAAAGTGATCACCGTTCCCGAAGCGGCTTCTTCCTCGATAGGCAACTCGGGCGGCGTCAGGCTCGAGAGAACGCGCAACCGCACCTTGTACTTGCCGGCGAACTCGACCGAACGGATCTGCAACACCTTGGACCCGAGGCTGGCCATCTCCAGCATTTCTTCGAAAGTGATGTTCTTCAGGCGCTGCGCTTGCGGCACGATGCGCGGATCGGTCGTATAGACGCCGTCCACGTCGGTATAGATCTGGCATTCGTCCGCCTTCAGCGCCGCTGCGAATGCCACGCCGGAAGTATCCGATCCGCCGCGGCCCAGCGTGGTGACGTTGCCTTCGCTATCCACGCCCTGGAATCCCGCTACGACGGCGACGTAGCCTTCCTTCAGATCGCGGCGGATGTTGTTTTGGTCGATCTCGAGAATGCGCGCCTTGTTGTAAGCGTCATCCGTCAGCACGCGCACCTGGCCGCCGGTGTAACTGCGCGCCTTGAGCCCGAGTTCCATCAGCGCCATCGCCAGCAAGCCGATGGTGACCTGCTCGCCGGTCGCGGCGACGACATCGAGCTCGCGCGGATCCGGATGCGGCTGGATTTCCTTCGCGAGCGCGATCAGCCGGTTGGTTTCGCCGGACATGGCGGACACCACCACCACCACGTCGTAGCCGGCGGCTTTCCACTTGGCGACGCGCTTCGCGACGTTCTTGATGCGCTCCGTCGAACCCACCGACGTGCCGCCGTATTTTTGGACTATTAATGCCATTGGACGAGCCAGTGTAGAAAAGTCCGCGATTTTAGCGGATTTGGCCCACGATGACGAAGTGGCGGGTCCAATGGCATCAGAGGCGAGAGGAAAGAGGAAGGAGGAAAGGTTTAAAAACCAGGTCGATAACCCAGTACGCAGCCCATTTCCTCCTGTCGTACCCAGCACTGCTTTCCTCTCGCCTCTTTTCCCTTTCATCTGGATCGAGCTATGGCTCGATCCACCCCTTCGCCCTGCCCAGCGCCTTTGCCCACCCGGCGAGCAATTCCCCGCGACGACCTTCGTCCATCGCCGGTTCGAACACGCGATCCGCTTTCCACAATGAATTGATTTCCGCATCGTCACGCCAATAACCCACGGCGAGGCCGGCGAGATAGGCGGCGCCCTGTGCGGTGGATTCGAGCTGCCGCGGCCGCACCACCGGCACACCGAGCAGATCGGCCTGGAACTGCATCAGCAAATCGTTGGCCGCCGCACCGCCGTCCACGCGCAATTCGCTCACGGGGATGGCCGCGTCCGCCTGCATGGCCGTCAGCACATCGGCCACCTGGTAGGCAATGCCGTCGAGGGCGGCGCGGGCGATGTGCGCCCGCGTGCTGCCGCGCGTGAGCCCGATCAGTGTTCCGCGCGCATAAGGATCCCAGTGCGGCGAGCCCAGACCGGTGAACGCCGGCACGAAGTAGACGCCGTCGCTGTCTGCGACGCTCGCGGCAAGCGGTTCGACTTCCGCCGAAGTCCGGATCATGCCCAGCCCATCGCGCAACCATTGCACGACGGCCCCGCCGACGAACACGCTGCCTTCCAGCGCATAGCTCGTGGTGTGCCCGCGCATCCACGCCACCGTCGTCAGCAACCGGTTGCGCGACACCTTGGCACGGCTGCCGGTGTTCATGAGCATGAAGCAGCCGGTACCGTAAGTGTTCTTGACCATGCCCGGCGTAAAGCAGCACTGGCCGAACAGCGCCGCCTGCTGATCGCCCGCCACCCCGGTGATCGGAATGTGGCCGGCGAACAGATCGCCCGCCGTTTCCGCGATCATCCCGCTCGAAGGCCCCACTTCGGGCAGCACCGATCGGGGGATGTCGAGCATCTCGAGCAACTCCTCGTCCCAGCAGCCTTCGTGGATGTTGTAGAGCAGCGTGCGCGACGCGTTGCTTGCGTCGGTGTAATGGGATTTGCCGCCGGAAAGATGCCAGATGAGCCAGGTATCGATGGTGCCGAATGCAAGTTGACCGGCCCGTGCTTTTTCGCGGGCGCCCGGCACGTTGGCGAGGATCCAGTGCAGCTTGGTTCCGGAAAAATAGGCATCGAGCACGAGGCCGGTCTTGCGCGTGAACAGCGGCTCGCTGCCTGCGGCCCTGAGCTGGTCGCAATGGGCGGCGGTGCGCCGGTCCTGCCACACGATCGCGTTGTAGATCGGCAGGCCCGTTGCGCGGTCCCACACCACCGTCGTCTCGCGCTGGTTGCTAATACCGATGGCCGCGATATCCCGGGCCGACACGCCTGCGTGGATCAGCGCTTCCGCCGCGACGCCGGTCTGCGACGCGAGAATTTCGCGCGGATCGTGCTCTATCCAGCCCGCCTGGGGGAAAATCTGGCGGAACTCCTTCTGCGCGCTGCCCCGCACCTTGCCGGCATGGTCGAAAACCAGCGCACGCGAGCTGGTGGTTCCCTGATCGAGAGCGAGGATATAGGACACGGTCTGCCCTTCTGCTATGTGTGGAAATCGGCACCGATCTTACAGACAATGCCGGACTGAATCGCGCTGTGTTTCGCGGAAAACGCCTCCCAATTTTCTCCCTCCCCTTCCAGGGGAGGGTTGGGGTGGGGATGGGGTAAGCTGCGATGAAGGACAGGGTTGAACGGGAGAGATGAAGAGATATCGAAGATAATTATTTCTGTCTCTGCGTTACCTCCCGTTCAGTTATCTGAAGTCATAGAGGCAGACCCCATCCCCATCCCAACCTTCCCCTTGAAGGGGGAATTGTATACTTTACTAAAGAGGTCTAAGATGAATCGACAGGCCGGCATACAGAAAGCGCGCAGCCCCTACTTAGCGGGCTTACGCGCTTTTTTCTTG
>JANXPQ010000242.1 GCA_025357235.1 Betaproteobacteria bacterium | reverse complement strand
CCGAAGCGGGTGGTCGCCGGCAAGGTGGCGCTTGTCCCTCAGGGGTCCCTCGCAGCGCCCGCCACCTCGTCGGCGAAAGCCGCCGAGGCGTCGAATCGATCCTGGTTATCAATACTCCCCAACCCCTCGCGCGCAAGTGGTCAAAGTGATGTAGCCTCTTCGGTCCAGTGTTCGCCGGGGGACGCAGTGGAATGTTTTTTCATCTCGCTGCTCAACGGTGTCACCTACGGCCTGCTCCTCCTCATGCTCTGCAGCGTTTGGCGCATGAGGAGAGGTGAACGCCATTCGAACTGGAGCTCCCGATGAGCGAATCAAAGACCTATCTGGGCGGCTGTCACTGCGGAAGCGTCCGCTTCGAAGCCACGCTGGCTCCCGGCAAAGCCATGGCCTGTAACTGCTCGATCTGTTCCAGGGTGGCAGCGCTGCGCGCGTTCACGCCCGCTACGAGCTTCAAGCTGCTGAGCGGCGAGGACGCGCTCACCGACTACCAATTCGGCAAGAAGCACCTGCACCACCTCTTCTGCAAGGTGTGCGGCATCCACTCCTTCGCCAAGGGTACCGGGCCGGATGGCGTGGAGATGCGCTCCATCAACATCCGCTGCCTCGACGGCGTCGATCCTCTTTCGTTCGAGGTCACGCACCTCGACGGCAAGAGCCGGTAGCTTAATCCGTCTCCGAGGAGGAGGCTGCGCGTGCTCCGCACCAGCGGCGCAGGGGCATGCCTCCTCCCGAGGAGGGATCAGTGGAAGAACGAGAGATCAAATGCGCCTGCCATTGCGATGAATCCCGGCCGGCTCGGGTGCAGGAAATCGCCGATGCCGCCGGTGGTGCTCTGCAGGTTGAACTGAGGCCGCAGGAAGCCGGGGTCAGCGGGATTGCGGGTGGCCGCATCGAAATCGACGACGCCGTCGAACGCGCCACCGTGGCGGATGAACTCGTTCACGATGTTTCGCTGGGCGTTCGTCGTAGCGGTCCCGTAGTCGCCGAAGGCGGTGCCCTTGCTGGGCGTAATCGTCGCTCCGATGATCTTCAACCCGCGGGCATGGACCCGATCGATGACCGCCCGCATCCCCGCGATGACCGTTGCAGCGCTCGCATCGGCGCCGCCGATGTCGTTGATCCCCTCGAGCCAGACTACCGTTGTCACCCCGGCCTGGCCGAACACGTCGCGGTCGAGCCGGATGCCGGCGCGCTCGCCGTCGCAGAGCGTGCACCCCGGCGCCGGTCGCACCGCGATGACCATGTTTCCGCCGATTGCCTCGTTCACCACCGAGAAGCGCGAGCCGAACTGGGCCTTCAGCCTGCGATCGAGGAAGTTCGCCCAACGATCCTCCCCGTTCAGGGTTGAGAAGAAGCCGTCGGTGATTGAATCGCCGAAGGCCACGACCACCTTCGTGTCGGAGTCCGAACGCACTTCGACGCCGTCCAGCCAGAACCACGAGGTCGTCGAGTTGGCGTACACGTTGCCGGCTTCGTCGGCTGCATGATCGCCGGTGCCGGGGAACGAGATGTACGAGGTCGTAAAGGCGGCTGCGTGCCAGGTGATGGGGCCGGTCGTCCCGGGCGCGTAGAGACTGACCGCGAGCGCCTGTGCGACGCCACCCTCCTGCTCCATATCGAGATGGACGGGGTCGCTGAAAACCTCTCTGCCAACCGGGATGGTCACCGCTTGGCGGCCGCCGAAGGTCAGCTTGCGGTTCGTCCCCGGAACCACGTTGGAGCCGCTCTCTTGCACACCGACGAACGCGCGGCCGATGGTGACTGGTGCGGTCCCGAAGTTGTTGGAGAGGCGGATGCGCCACTGCTCGCCCCAGAAACTTCTGTTTTATAGCGCGGCTGCGCAGCGCTGAGATGTTGCTCGCGCGTCGGACACGCCGCGACCCACGCATGTAACAGCGGGAGCCAGACTGGATGAAGCGGCCGGCTCCTTCACGACGAGCAGGCGGTTAGAACCGTCGCTCAGGTTCACACGCGCTCAGGGCGCAAAGTGAAGGAGCCAGCCATGGATCATTGTGCGATCGATGTGGGCGGAAGGAAATCCCAAGTTTGCATCCGTGACTCGAGCGGAACTATTCGGTTCGAGGGTGCGTTGGCGACTCTCGCGCTGGGGGACCACCTGCGCCAACTGCCCCACTGCCGCGTGATTCTCGAGACGGCGGCGGAGTCGTTCCGCATCGCCGACCAGGCGCGAGCGGCGGGCCACGAGGTTCGGGTGGTGCCGGCGACGCTGGTACGGACGTTGGGAGTCGGGGCGCGGAGCACCAAGACCGACAAGCGCGACGCGCGAGCGCTCAGCGAAGTGTCGACACGCATCGATCTGCCCTCGGTACATATACCCTCCGCGCGCTCGCGCGAGTGGAAGACGATGGCGGGGGTCCACGATGCGCTGGTGAGCTGCCGCACCAAGTTGATCAACAACGCGCGCGGCTGGCTGCGCGGCCAGGCACGCAGGCCGCGGAGCGGCACCGCCGAGGCATTCACTGAGCGGGTGCGCGCGCTCGGCGAGCTGCCGGTTTTCATCACGGCTGAGCTGAATGCGATCGACGCGCTCTCCGAGGAGATTGCCGCGAGCGCGAAGCGATTCGGTGCCCTCACCAACGCCGACCCCGTCTGCAAGAGGCTGATGACCGTACCAGGCGTCGGACCATCGACCGCGCTACGGTTCGTCGCCGCCCTCGATGTGGTCACGCGCTTCGGCAGCGCTCACAAGGCCGAAGCGTATCTGGGACTCGCGCCCGGGGAGAAATCGAGCTCAGAGCGCCAGCTGCGCCTCGGCATCACCAAAGCCGGGTCCAGCTCGGTCAGGTGGGTACTGATCCAGGCGGCCTGGATCCTGAGAACGTGCTGTCGCTCTCCTGCAGCAAGAAAGCTGCAGCTCTGGGCCCTCGAAGTGGAAAAGCGGCGAGGGAAGGGGGTTGCCACCGTGGCGCTGGCGCGGAAGCTCGCTGGAATTCTCTTTGCGCTTTGGCGTGATGGTACTGAATTCAAGAGCTGCTGACCAAGGTGCGTTCCAGTCCTGACCTTCTTGTCCGATGGCGATGATCGCGAGTAACTGCGTGGCACCGAAGCCGTGAGCCCGACTGCGACTCGCCGACGGATTCAGCCTATGCGCCTCTGAGCGCGAATACTCGAGTGAGACAAGATCGTTGGGATCTGTGAATGGGACTTGCGGAGCCGGCCGCTTCATACTCGCAGTTACGTCAGCTGGGAGAACGGAGCTTCAATTTGGGGGCTCCGATTCAAGGACGAGGCAGTCGGCGCTGCTCTCGCCAGGTCGACGCATGGCACATCGGGTAGAGATCCTTCTCGCGCATCGGTTGCACTGAGTGTGCATTCCACGAAATGAAGAAGCCCTTCGTTCTCAGCAAAGACCAGATCGCGTTCCCGCTCAAGGAGGAGCCGGCTCGTTATGCCGCCTGGGGGCGAGTCCCACAACGCCCGTGCCATTCGCTTGACCTCGAGTTCGAAAACCTCATGTTCGTCTGTGCTCATAAGAACTTTCAAAGCACTCTTCAGAAATTGGTGCAAGCTCCTCGGTGGACACTCAAAAGCGGCCACTGATGGACGCCTGAAAACCGGCCACCAGGAGTAGCGAGCCGAGACGTTGACGAGGCGGAAGGGACCGTGGTCCCCCTCCAGGATGGCCAACGTTTTGGGCGACGAGAAGAGACATTGTACAGTGGTATCGGCGAACTTCTGTGGTACCTCGCGGGAACCGACAGGCTAGATTTTGTCTCTTACTATGCCTCCAAGTACAACCACAACTCGTCCGACGGGATTTCCGTCCATGGTGCGTACGGGCCGCGCTTGCTTCGCATGCGAGGGATCGACCAACTCGCATCAGTCATGCAGTTACTAAAGCAAAGGCCATCGTGGACGAATCGGCTGCGAGAACGTAGGAGGCGATTCGAACGAGATCCGTGAAACGGCTAGGCACGCGGCTCAGCAGGGTGTTCGTGATGCCCTCGACACCGATCGTGAGATTCTTACCGCTCCCAAATTCGGCCAATCGGAGCGCGTTGACCGGTGCCTTCTGATGCGTTGCTCCTGCGCAAAGAACCCAATGCTCGGCGGGGCGCTTCATTGGTCGTGCCCCCGGCGCAGCTCAGTCCGCACTTTTTTCAGCGCGTAAGTTAGGAACCTCGCG
>JANXPQ010000216.1 GCA_025357235.1 Betaproteobacteria bacterium | reverse complement strand
CGTGCGGCTACTTGATCAGCGATTCCTTAACAGAATAGGCAGGACTCGGGACTCAGGACGTAGGACTCAGTAAGATCAACATCGCAATTCAACAACTGCTGTGCAAAAGCCGGAGGGCCGGACTGAGAGACTTTCCGTTCTTACCTCAGTCCTGAGTCCCGAGTCCTGAGTCCCTCCTGAATGCGCCAGCAGCGATGAATCCTGCGATTGCGGAAATCCGGCGGCACGGTCTGCTCGGATATTTCCGTCATCTGAACCTCCGCGAGCGCACCGGCATCGAGTTTGAAACTGCGCAGGTTGGTCGAGAACAGCAATTCGCCGCCGGGCGCCAGCAGGGACAGGCAGCCGCGCACCAGGGCGACGTGGTCGCGCTGCACATCGAGCACGCCCTGCATGCGCTTCGAGTTGGAAAAGCTGGGCGGATCGAGCACGATCAGTTCGTACCGATCCTTCGATTTGCGTTCTTCCTCGATAAAACGCACGACATCGGCCTGCACCAGGCGGTTGCGCCCGGGTTCGAGCCGATTGAGCTCGAAATTACGCCGGGCCCAGTCGAGATAGGTTTTCGACAAGTCGACGCTGGTCGTGGAAGCGGCGTGGCTCTTCGCCGCGTAGACGCTGAAGGTTCCCGTATAACAAAACAGATTCAGCACGCGTCTGCCGCGGGCCAGCGATCCGACCAGCGCCCGCGTCTGGCGATGATCCAGGAACAGCCCGGTATCGAGATGATCGGTGAGGTTAACGATGAAGCGATGCCCGCCTTCCTGCACCACGAAATCCTGCGCGCTGGCAGCAAGCTTGCGGTATTGCTCATTCGGGCGCTGGCCGTGACGCTGCTTGAGCACGACGCTTTGCAACGGCAACTTGAGTGCGCCGGCCGCTGCCTCGTGCATGGCCGTGAGCCAGCGGCGTTGCGCGCGGACATCCATCACCGGCTTGCTGTATTCCTGCAAATGGGCACGATCGGAATAGAGGTCGAGGGCGAACGGCAGTTCGGGAATATCGCGGTCGTAGATCCTGAAGCATTCGACGTCGGCATTTTTTGCCCATTTCTTAAGGTGTTTGTAATTTTTCGCAATCCGGTTGGCGAACATTTCCGCCTGACGGACCGTTTGATCCTCGCTTGCGGCGTCAGAAGTGTTGTTTTGCTGCGAATCCATTGAAATGTCGGCTGACAGTGCCGGAAAAATGACTAGAATTATATTTAAGGACGCTTCAGACGCATCATGCTGACCCTCGACTCATCGCTCAAGGCACTTGTACTGTCTGCGCTCGTTGCAGGCGGCGGAGTGGTCTTTGCCCAGAATTCAGACCCGTGGTACGGCGGCCAGAGCTCGGGCTTCTGGGGCTTGGGCGATTCAGTCGGCGTCCACACCGCCCTGCCCGGCAAGTTCAACCCTCCCGGCACCAATCCGGACAGCCTGAATGCGGTTCGCCAATACGGCGGCTATCGTATCTCCAACGCCTTCGCGATCGAAGGCTCCCAGACCCAGTTCAACCCCAATGTGGCCGCCTGCAACGACCCGGCTGCCGGCGACGCATATCACCCTTGCTACGGCTCGGCCTGGAGCCTGTCCGGTATCGCCACGCTGCCTCTGCAGTCCGGCCTGGCGGTCTACGGCCGGCTCGGCCTTCACTACTGGCAGAAAGGTTTCCAGGAGGATGCCGGCAGCCATCGCAATGCGGATGACTCCGGCGGCGGCATCGGCAAAGTTTACGGCATCGGCCTGAGTTACGGATTGACCAAGTCGATTACGTTGCACGCCGAATCCGAGCGCCACTCCGAGTTCATCGGCAACAGCGCCTCCGGCCCCAGCACAGGCGTCGGACTGGATTCGTCCGTTCATTCGATCGGACTGTCCATCAAGTTCTGAGTTCAGGACTTGATGGACAGTCCGATCAGTGATTGGTGATTGGTGACTAGTACTTTTTAGCCTTGATTCTTGGTTTTTACCAATCACCAGTTACCAATTACCAATCACTTGTTCACTCGCGCTTTGCGCGTCGTGAGCCATATCCCTGTAAAAATCAACGCCGCCCCCGTGTAGTGATACGCATACAGTTGCTCGCCAAGAAAAATCACCGATAGCACTGCGCCGAACAGCGGCATCAGGTGCACGAACAGGCCGGCCTTGTTCGGGCCGACTTGCGCGACGCCGCGATTCCAGAACAGGTAGGCGACGATCGACGGGATGGTGCCGTAGTACGCGAGTGCCGCCACCGTCGCGGGCGTCAATGCGAATCCCCCCCGCTGGCTGAATTCCAAAAGGTAGAAAGGCAGCAGAAACGGCAGGCTGAGCAGCAACATGGCCGTCAGGAAACCCATTGCGGAAAGCTCGGGCGGCCGCCGGCGCAGCGCGATGGTATAGATCGCCCACAGGAACATGGCCGTGATCAGCCACAGATCTCCGCGATTGAAATGAAATGCGGCCAGCGTCGCGACATCACCGCGCGCCACGATCGCCAGCACACCACACAGCGACAGCACGACGCCGCACGCCTGGAGCCTCGAGATGCGCTCCCGCGAAACCACCCACGACAACAGGATGATCAGGATCGGATAAATTGAATTGAACAGCACGCCGTTCGTCGCTGCGGTGTACTGCAGGCCGACATAGATCAGCGTATTGAATGCGATTGCGCCCAGGATTCCGAGTAGCGCCAGCGTCAGCCAGTTGGCGCGCACCACGTGCCATTTGCGCCGCAGTTCCGGCGCGGCAAACGGCAGCAGGATCAGCAGCGCGATCGTCCAGCGCCAGAACCCCATCGCCACCGGCGG
>JANXPQ010000208.1 GCA_025357235.1 Betaproteobacteria bacterium | reverse complement strand
AGACCAGGAAGCTCGACCGCCACGCATTCAACGAGGCCTACCTGATGCATACCTCGACTTCGCCGCAGTACGCGATCATCGCCTCCTGCGATGTGGCCGCGGCCATGATGGAACCCCCGGGCGGCACGGCGCTGGTCGAGGAATCGATCATCGAGGCGCTCGATTTCCGCCGCGCGATGCGAAAGGTCGACGAAGAATTCGGCAAGGACTGGTGGTTCAAGGTGTGGGGCCCGGAAAAGCTGGCCGCGGAAGGCATCGGATCGCGGGAGGATTGGATTCTAAAGTCCGGCGAGAAATGGCACGGCTTCGGCAATCTTGCGCCGGGCTTCAACATGCTCGACCCGATCAAGGCTACCGTCATCACCCCTGGCCTGGACGTGTCAGGCAAGTTCGCCAAGACCGGCATTCCGGCGGCGATCGTGACCCGGTATCTGGCCGAGCATGGCGTTATCGTCGAGAAGACCGGTCTTTACTCATTCTTCATCATGTTCACCATCGGCATCACCAAGGGCCGCTGGAATACGCTGGTCACCGCGTTGCAGCAGTTCAAGGATGATTACGATAAGAACCAGCCTCTGTGGCGCATCCTTCCGGAGTTCTGCCAGGCCCATCCTCGCTATGAGCGCATGGGCATGCGCGACTTATGCGAGCAGATCCACGGCATGTACAAGGCGAACGACGTGGCGCGACTGACCACCGAGATGTATCTGTCCGACATGCAGCCGTCGATGAAACCCTCGGACGCGTTTGCGGCCCTGGCGCACCGGGAAATCGACCGCGTCGAGATCGACAAGCTGGAAGGTCGCGTGACCAGCGTGCTGCTTACGCCCTATCCGCCCGGCATTCCGCTTCTGGTACCCGGCGAGCGATTCAACCCGACGATCGTGCGCTATCTCCAGTTCGCTCGCGAATTCAACCGCACCTTTCCCGGATTTGAAACCGACATCCACGGACTGGTCGAGGAAAACTCGGGCGGAGAGCTGCGGTATTTCGTGGATTGCGTGCGCCAGAGTTGAGCCGCAGGCTCAACGGTCGAATTTTGCAGGACGCTTTCCAATTCTCGGACCTGGTCCAGATTGGCGCGGGGCCATCACCTGGCAATTCGAAGAATTTCAATCACTTCCCCTGGCATTCCAAGTCGCACTGCGCAACCAGTTGAACACGACCTTTCCAGATAAGACGGCAAATTCGGCCATCCGCGTTGAGGGCACCCAACCGTTCGCACCGCTGCACCTTACAAGAGTTTGACGCTAAGGCGCCAGTTCGGTAATGTTCCGGCCATAAAAAGCCTTTTAAACTCGCAGTTTACGTTGCACATTTGAATAAGGGGTTTCTCATGCGGCATCTCAGGCAACTCGCACTGTTGCTGTTATTAGCCATTGCGTTTCCGCTCTCGGTATCAGCCGCCGACGATCTTCTGGTACAAGCCAAGCAACAACTCGAAAACGGCAATGCGCAGGAGGCGTACAACCTTCTCGTTCCCCTGCAGTCCACGCGTGCGGGAGATCCGGACTTCGACTTTTTGCTGGGATCCGCTGCGCTGGCCCTCGGAAAAAACACCGAAGCAGTCTTTGCCCTTGAGCGCGTGCTCGCGGTCCAGCCGAACAGTGCTCCTGCCCGTGCCCAGATCGCGCGGGCCTACTTCAATCTGAAGGAAATCGAAACCGCCAAGCGCGAATTCGAGAACGTCAAGAAACAGGAAGTGCCACCAGAGGTCTCCGCGACTATCGACCGTTTCCTGGACGCAATCACGCGCGTCGAAGAATCCGAACACACTGTCATCCACGGTTTCGTGGAAATTGGCATCGGCTACGACACGAATGTGAACAGTGCGACGGCCGACAACCAGGTGGCGGTTCCGGCGTTCGGCGGCCAGATCTTTACGCTTGCGCCCACTGCAACGAAACTGAGTGACAAATTTATCAGCTTCGGCGGGGGACTGAACATCCAGCATCCCGTTTCGAAGCAACTCTCCCTGTTCGGCGGCCTGGCCTACCAGAACAGGACGAACCTCAACGAGACCAAGTTTTCCACGTATTACTACGATGCGAACCTGGGCCTGAGTTACCGATGGGATCGCGACACCTTTACGCTGGCCGCGCAGTACAACTCATTCTGGGTCGACGATACGCAGTTATATAACGATGCCTATCGCAATGCATCGGGCGTTACCGGGCAGTGGCAGCACGATTTCGATTCGCGCAACCAGATCAGCGTCTTTCTTCAGTACAGCGATCTTACCTATCCGGATCAGGAGATCCGCGATGCCAACCGTTACATCGGCGGCGTCGGCTATGCCCACGCCTTCAGCCGCGGAACTTTTATTACCTACGTGGGATTGTATGGCGGCGCGGAGAAGGAAAAAGCCGAAAACGTCCCGCAACTGGGGAACGACATCTACGGCGCGCGTCTGGGGGCGCAGTGGAATTTGAACGAGAAATATTCGTTATTTGCAAATGCCAGCGGCGAACGGCGCAAGTATGGCGGTCCCGATCCCTTCTTCCTGGTCGATCGCAAGGACACGCAATACAGCGCGTCCGGCGGCTTGATCTTCGTTCCCAAGAAGAACCTGCGCATAATGCCCCAGGTCAGCTGGACCGATAATAAATCGAACATCGACATAAACCAGTTCGATAGGGTTATATACCAAATCATCTTGCGGCAGGACATGTGATCTGTGGGGGAGGCTGGCTGAATGCATCAGTTTGCCGAAGACCCCGAAATATTGATGGCATATGTTTCGCTTTAGATGTGTGATAGGCGGGTCAATGCGTCGAAGGCTTTTCGCCGCTGGCTCGTAGCGGGATCGTCTACAGGGTGTCGCGGGGTTCGTAACTCAGGACGTTAAACGTCACAAATGTGACGGACGATGGCGTAAAAATTGGATGCCGCAACATTCAGGGCTATCGGATTTGAACGTGGTTGGATATTAAGGGAGAGGTCAACATGCCTCAGGATCGCTTTAATTTGACTGGCCGCGCCGTTTTACTCGCGGCGATTGCCGCAGCTTATCCCGTGATCGGTTATTCCGCGCCGGCGGCCCGGGTTGATTTTGCGGTAGGTAATGTGACGGCCGTGGGGAGCAATGGACAAAGCCGCGCACTGGGCAAAGGGGCGCAGATCGAGCAGGGCGATACCGTGAACACCAACGGGGGGCGTGCACAGTTGCGCTTCACCGACGGGGCTTATGTCTCGCTGCAACCTGAATCCCAGTTCCGCATCGACCAGTACCGCTACGACGGCAAGCAGGACGGCAACGAGAAGGGCTTTTTCAGTCTTCTCAAAGGCGGTCTGCGCACGATAACCGGGCTCGTTGGGCGCAGCAACAAGGCGAACTACCAAGTCACCACTTCGGTAGCGACTATCGGTATTCGTGGTACCGAATACACCATTCAATACGGCAATTCGGTCACGGGCACGGTGGGAGAAGGCCAGATCGAGGTCTGCAATGGCGCGGGCTGCCTGAGCGTGACCAACGGCGAGTCCTATTACGTGCAGACACAGGAAATCAAGCCGGTGCTGACGAACAAACGCACCGATCTACCACCGCCGGAACCGACGCAGCCGCCGTCGAATTTTACCCAGGGAAATAACGTCGATTCCTCCGGTAATCCAGTCTTAGGCGCAGTACTAACGGGAACGCACGGCGACTTGAACATTGCAACGGTAGGTAATTGTTGTCCGTCGATATTCATCCCTCCTGCACTTCAACTGCCATTTGGGACGATCGCGTTCGATGCAAACGGCGTGGCGACCGCGATTGACGGATCGTCGATCACGAAGGTCACGGACTTTGGCAATGATGGCATTATTGCGTGGGGCTTTGGCCTTGACAGTTCAGGCTTTCCTTTGCATTACGTGGCCGGGATACCTACTTCACCGACCGATCTGGCCCTACTTGCCATAAACAATCCGGTTGCAACCTATTCGGTTCTGCGAGCCACTACGCCCACAGCATTCTCTTGCGGCCCGTTGGTCGCGGGCCAGTTCACCGGAGCAACGCTTTCTGCAAATTTTGCGACCGGACTCGTGGACGCCTCGGTTAGTGTGTTATTTGGTACGAGCAATATTACGGGCGTTGCGAGCGGAACCCTCAACCGGGGCAACGCTGGTTTCGTTAATTCTTTCAGTGCGTCCGGTAGTAGTTGCACGGTAGGGACGTCCTGTTTCGTTTCCATGAACGGATTTTTCGCGGGCGTCAATGCAATTCGTGCCGGATTGACCTACGCTATATCCGGTGTAACAGTCGGATCGCCTACCGGGTCTTCCGCGACCGTTACGGGAGCAGTCGCGTTCACGAAAAATCCCTGAGCAAGAAGGCATGTACAGCCTATTTTGATCTTGGGAGAGCGCGAAGCAACCGGCGAATAAAAATATGATTGGATCGCGCGGATTTTTTTCGGGTGTTGTGTGAAATTCAACTGAGGTAGTAGGCGCGAATCGCTAGGGCTACTTTCTTCATTATGGCCCTCACCGAAGCATTAGCCGCTTCTCCCATGGTCGCCCTTAGGCCCGGGTTCTGCCTGAGCAGCAGCACAGTGCCAATAGCGTCTTGGTCGGATTGGAAGAGAAGACCGGTTCTGCCATGCTCTACGTACTCGGAATAGTCGCCCGCCCGATGCACAACAACCGGCAGGCCGCAAGCCATTGCCTCTATTACTACGCGTCCAAAGGATTCGTGCCATTCGTCGCTGGTGCGATATAGAAAACAGTCCAAGCTGTTCAGAAAGACCTCCGGTGCCTCCGCGCCGGCAGGCAATAGCTCGATTTGAGGGTGGTTTCCCAAAACACCTCGCAAACATGTTCCTCCCATGATCCGGACGTGACAGCCAGCCTGTGCCAATGCGCGATAAACTCCAGGATCATAAGGGTGGTGCTTGGATTCTATATCTCGGCTCAATCTTCCGACTGTAAATGGTCTTGAATTGCGTCTCGCTGCATTTGCGTATTCCGGTGCAAAGCGGTCCAGGTCAATCGGCGAAGTTTGCACGATTCCCTCAAGGCAACATGCGTTTCTCAATGCGCGCGAAGCGAAGACGAGTTCGACGGGTTCTATTCCCATCTCTCTATAGTGGCGCAGAACATCGTAAAGCTGCTCGTGGGCGTAAGTGTTGTAAATCAAGATGACCCGTCGAGCATTGGTATAAGCAATCCACGACCCGGCACGAAAATATGCTCCAACGAGAACCAGGGTTCCATCCATCGGATACTGCTTCGCGAATGGCCTGATGGGCCGAATTGGAAAGTGGGAAAAGGAGGGATGAGGTGTGCCTTCGCCCCATAGTGTCACTGTCCCTTCGGAAGAAAGCAGACTGAACAAGGCCAGAGTCCGCTGCTCGCTTCCGCCGTATGGATTAATGAACGGATTGATAAGATGAATCTGTTTGCTTTTCGACACAACGTGCAATCCGGCTAAGCGCGGTTTTCAACGGAATAGTGTACAACCGTCGCCTGGCGCGGCAAGATCCGGCCTCCATATGAACGATCTCGAAATCCATGTCCGGGACCTGTTTAACCTAATAAGTGCCGGACGCCTCAAAGAAGCGGCCGAACTGGCGGAGGTGACTGCCAGCAGCTTCCCAGATTCGGACCAAGCGTGGTTTCTTGCTGGTGCGACTTATCACCGACTCGGCAGGCTTGTCGACGCATTGCACGCGTTTTCCCACGCCGTCGAGTTGTCCCATGTTCATTTGCAGGCCTGGAATGCCAAGGCCACGGTCCTCTCGCAGTTAGGCAGACACAGAGAGTCGTTGGCAATTGTCGAGAAACTCTTAGAAGAGGCCCCGAACGACGCTCAGCTTCTCACAAACGCCGCGATACTTCAGGAACTTCTGGGCGATCTTCGGCTTGCGCTCGATGCCTACGACCGGGCCCTGAATGTCGATTCGGACTGGTTTCCGGCCCTGATGAACAGGGGGGGAGTACTGCTGCGACTGCGCAGGCCTGACGAGGCGCTCGAACACAATCGTTATGTATTGAAACTTCATCCGAGTCTTGCCGACGCCCACTTCAATTGTGCGGAGGTTCTGCTGGCGTTGTTCCAGCCTGGTGAAGCGTTGGCCGCGTGCGAGCAGGCGTTGAGCCTGGATCCACACCACGTCAAAGCTATGATAGATCGCGGACTCGCACTCGCGGAGTTGGGGCGGCTCGACGAGGCACAAACGGCATTCGACCGCGTCAGGATGCTTGAGCCGTCTGCACTGGAAAGATTCGTCAACCTGTATCAGACCTCGCCGACCTTCTCCGGCAACCGATTTGATCCCGCCCTGATCTATATTGCCCGTGGTTGGGAGCATTTTAATTACTGTGATTGGACACGAAGGAAGGCGTTTCTCTCGCAGTACGAGCAATTGGTGAGGCAGATCGTCGAAAATGATGGCTTGAACGATACCGCCTTAGCCTACAACGCCTTGTCCCTGCCAGTGTCGGCGGAAGTGCAGCGGGAAATAGCGCGCAGCATTGCGCGGAGAACTTCCGCGGAGGTTGCACGGATTGGAGGAGTCCCGTTTAGCTACCGCCCACATTCTGGCCGGATTCGAGTGGGCTATGTATCTCCCGATTTTCGGGAGCATCTTAATGCTTATCTCACATTTCCCATATTTCGCCTTCATGATCGGGAGAAATTCGAGATCTTCTGCTATTCGATTCATGAGGGCGACGGTAGCCAGATTCGTCAAAGGATTGAATCCACCGCAGAGCACTTTCGGGATGCGGCACATTTATCCGATAGGGAGGTTGCCGGGCTGATAAATGTCGACGGGGTCAGCATACTTGTGGATTTGGGGGGCTATACCGCATTCTCGAGACCAGGGATCTTCGCGTACCTTCCGGCGCCCATTCAAGTCAACTACCTGGGATTTCCCGGAACCATGGGAGCCGAATATGTGCAATATCGGATGACAGATCCGATCGCGAGCCCAGAGGAGAACGCAAGTTACTGGGACGAAAAATTGGTTTTTCTTCCGGACTCATTTTATATCTATGACAATTCCGAGGAACTGGCCGATTCGGCGGTCGAACGGGCGGACTACGGAATTCCCGATCAGGCGATTGTGTACTGCTGCTTACACAACTACTACAAGATCGATCCTGAGATTTTCGATGTCTGGATGCGATTGCTAAAGCGTGTACCCGAAAGCGTGCTCTGGCTGCAGGGTTGGAATCCGATCGCCATCGCAAATCTGCAGCGCGAGGCGGAGAGTCGAGGCGTGTCCTCCGATCGATTGAAGTTTGCACCCTTCGAATCCCGCGAACGATATCGCGCGCGTTTCCGACTTGCCGATTTGTTCCTCGATACCCTGGTTTTTAATGCGATGACTACCGCGTGTGACGCGCTGTGGTCCGGATTGCCTATCGTCACTTGTCCGGGGCAAAATTTCGCTTCGCGTGTTGCATCGAGTCTCTTGGCGGCAATAGGACTTCAGGAAGGGATTGCCTACGACTTGAAAGATTATGAGGACAAGGCGTTTGAATTGGCGACCAATCGGGATAAGTTAGAGGCGCTTAAAGCTAAACTTCGGGATAACCGCGATGCAATGCCTTTGTTCGACACCGAAGGGCAGGTGCGACATTTCGAAGCCGCTTATGAGGTGATGCTCGAAAGGTACCTCTCGGGCAAGTGTCCGGCGAGTTTCAGGGTTGCTCCGATCTCGACGTGTCCAAGCTGACTTGTGCGAAGAGCAATCCTGCGCACTATTCGATACGATCGTACGTGACGAACGAGTATGACAGTCCTGCCGCTGAATCTTCATGACCCTCCCGGCCAAAGGCATGCCATGCATCGCTCGCAATTGAGGGAAAGAAGCTGTCACCAGCGAAATCCTTGTCGATCTCGGTGACGTAGATCCGGTTGGCACGGGGTAGCGACTCGCGATAAATCTGCTCACCGCCAACAATGAAGACCTCGCTATCTCCTGCTCCTGCGCTCGCGGACAGCGCCGCGGAAAGACTGTGAACAACCTTTGTCCCCGCAGCCTGATACCCGGGATTGCGAGAGATCACCAAGATTGTCCGACCCGGTAAAGGTCTGCCGATGGACTCGAACGTCTTGCGTCCCATGATAATGTGATGGCCCATGGTGAGTGCCTTGAAGCGCTTCAGATCCGCAGACAGATGCCAGGGAAGCCGGTTGTTCGCGCCAATGACACGATTCTTCGCCATCGCAACGATGATCGAAATACGAGGCTGCGGCCCCTTAGGGTTGCCAGTCATCATTTGCCAGCCGTATTTCGCCGCTAAACGGCAACTGGCGCCTTGATCGCGGGGTGGGGGTCATAGGCTTCGAGCGTGAAATCTTCGTACTTGAAGTCGAAGATGTTCCTGATCGCGGGATCAAGCTTCATGACCGGCAGCTTGCGCGGCTGGCGAGAGAGTTGCTCTCGGGTTTGCTCGAG
>JANXPQ010000195.1 GCA_025357235.1 Betaproteobacteria bacterium | reverse complement strand
CTCGAGCAAGCGCGAGTCGCGCTGGCTGCGGCGCTCGATATCCATAAGGCAGGGGATAGGTAAAAGGGGAAAGAGGAAAGAGGCGAGAGGAAAGGTAACGATCTTCAGGCATTTGAATTTTCTTTCCTCTTTTCTCTCGCCTCTTTCCTCTTCGCCGAATAAAATTCGGTTCGCCCAACGGCTACCCGGCCGCTGAACAATAAATTTCAATCGGAGGAAACATGCTGCTCGACGTCCGCACCTACACCTGCCGCCCGCAGACCATCAAGAAGCACATCGCGCTCTACGAAAAAATGGGCAAGACGCCGCAGACCCGGCACCTGGGCCAGCCGCTGGCTTACATGACGACCGAGACCGGCAACGTCAACCAGTACATTCACATCTGGGCCTATGAGAACGCCGCTGACCGCGAGAAGCGCCGCGCGGCGATGTGGGCCGATCCGGAATGGCTGGCGTACGTCGAGGAAAGTACGAAGCTCGGTGCGCTCGAAGCCCAGGAGAACCGCCTGATGACGCCGGTGTCGTTTTTCCCGATCAAGCGCTGATCGTCTGCTGCCAACTAGCGGCGGCTCAGCGGGTTCTGAAACCCGCGGCCAACTCCAGCACGAGGTACGCGGCAAACAGCACGACGGCCAGTACGCCGAGTGCAGCGCCGGAGATGATCTTGATCACCGGACTGTTCGCGCTGCCCGCCGGCGGAGCGACCGTGCTGACAATGCACGACGGTTGTCCCCCGGCGTCGGCCTCGGCAGGACTGCGACGAACCGAAAATGCCGCCGCGTAGGGGTATGACTTCTTGAGCTCGGCGTAGTCCACTTCGTACTCGTCAGCGCGATCGACCCGGACCGCATCTGCTGTAGCGCGTCGAGCCTTTGCGCGCGCAATCTGCCCGGGGTCAGTCTGCAATCGCAATTCGCCGACGTGCACCGCGAAACCGCCTTGTTCCGCCCGGATCCGCACGCCGGCATCGATCGCGAGCCATCCGGCCTCGACTGACCGGTACACGACCTGCAGGTGATACTCCCCCGCGGGGACGATTGCCGCAAAGAAACCGTCCTTGTCCGGCTCGAAAGGCTTGCTCGCCTTGCGCAACTGCGACGTGTTCCACAGAGGAATCGGCTTGTGCGGAGCATCCCGCGCCGTCAGGAACAGCGCCGAGTCGAATGAAAGGTCGGACGTTTCCGTCCGGTTCGCTTCGCTGATCTGTACCCGCCCGAAAAGGAGCACCTCATTGTCGGCAAGGGCCATGCTTTCTCCGTGGTATCGGCGCAGTGCGACGTCGCTGTCGCCGATTGCCGGCACATCGGTCAACGGCGGGTTCTTCGGTTCGCTTGCGCACCCCGGAATCTGGCAGATCAGAACGACGATCAGAAGTCCGCTAACGGACTTCGAGACTCTGGCCACGACCGGTTCCCCCTCCCCATTGAACTATTATCGCTTGCCCGATGTAGTTGGCCGGGCCGCGTGGCAATTGACGTGGATCAACGATCCTCGCGGGAAACCTGCCTAACCTCAAAATTGAATTCGCGAAGGAGGAATTGTCATGCTCGAGCGAACGGTCTGTGCGGGACTAGTCGCCGTGGTGCTCTTGGCGTCCGCCTTGGCAACTGCGGCCGAAAGTGAAAGCAAATTCGACTTCGGCGTTGGCTATGGCAAGAGCGAGCACGCCTTCGATGCGAACGCCACCAGCGGTACCGGCGCCGCGCGCAGCACGACAGCCGACGTGTGGGCCGGGTATCACTTCACGCCGAACTTCGGTGCGCAACTCAATTACTGGTGGCTGGCGACCGGCTACGGCCTTCCGCCGGTGCGCATCGCGCAGGGCGGCGGAGTCTATGCCCAGTACAACGACGCCTGGCGTGACGTCGATGGCTGGTCGGTGTCCGGAACCGCGACGTGGCCAGTGAACGACTGGCTGCATTTGACTGCCCGCGCGGGCGTGTTCTTCTGGAATGCGGAAACCTCGGCAGCCGTTTTCTTGCTGCAGACGCGGACCCTCAGTTCCGCGAGCGGGCAGAGCTTCACCTACGGAGCGGGCATTCTTGTCGGCGAGCCGTGCGGTTTCCGCCTCGATTACGACGGATTCGACAGGGTCGATCAGAGCCGGATCCAGACCGTGACCGGTGGCGTGTTCTGCCGGTTCTGAATTCATGCCGGGTTTGCCCCGAAGCGAGGGGCCGGCTTCCGCACGGTTCTGCGGGATGGGAAGCGGTCGTGTAAGCCTTCATGCGCAGGGTTCATTTTCGGATCCATGCATGAAGCGCTCTTTTGCACACCTTCTCCCCCTGTTCGCCGCGCCACCCGTTCCGACTGCGCCGGTCTTCCAGCGCCCGGCGCGCATCGCCGACGAAACGGAACCACTGATCGTCGCCGGCTATCGCGCGCTGCTTTCCTGAGAGGCCAAGTATGAGAGGAAAGGTAATAGAGGAAAGGCAAAAGCTTCAGGAAGACGTTCGGGCTGCAGTATCTCTAACGAAGAAAACGGGCGCCATCGGCGCCCCTTTTTTCTCAGCCGGGACCGGGCTTCTTGTGGAACTTGCGGGGCGGCTTCTTCCCTTGCTGGCCGCCACCGCCGCCGGGCCTGTTGTTGCGCCGGGACTGGTTGTTAATGTTCGACGGGGCGTCCCGCCGGGCGCTCGGGTCCGGGGCATCCTCCCGGTTGGCGGAAGCCAGCTTGATTTCGAGCTCGTTGATTTCATCCCACTGTTCGTCTGTGCGCTGGCGCTCCGGTATCGCGAGGAGTTCCTGCAAACGACGGCGGGGTGGAACAGGTTCTGGTGTATTCATGGCCGTATTCTCGCATCCTTCCAAAGGCAGCGCATAGCCCGCGGTAGAATGGCATGCGCCTGCTGCCGCTATCGTAGCGAATATTTGACAGAGCCTGCATGCCTTGCCGCTGGATCGCCCACCTGGACATGGATGCCTTCTATGCATCCGTGGAATTGCTGCGCTACCCGGTGTTGCGCGGCCGCGGCGTGGTGGTCGGCGGCCGGCGGGCGCAACAGCCCGTACTGCAAGCGGACGGCTCGCCTGGCTTCTCGGAACTGCGCAGTTATGCCGGCAGGGGGGTAGTCACGACCGCGACTTACGAGGCGCGCTCGCTCGGGGTGCATTCCGGCATGGGGTTGATGAAAGCGGCGGCTCTGGCGCCCGATGCCGTGCTGCTTCCGGCCGATTTCGACGAATACCGCAAGTACTCGCGGCTGTTCAAGGCCGCCGTCGCCGAAGTCGCTCCGCTCATCGAAGACCGGGGCATCGACGAGATCTACATCGACCTCACGGAAGCACCGGGCGCGCAGGACGTGACCGACGATGATCCGTATGCCGGCATCCGCGCGATCGCCGAGCGCATCAAGGCGCGCGTCTACCTTGCCACCGGGCTTGGCTGTTCGATGGGCATTTCGCCCAACAAGCTGCTGTCCAAGATCAGTTCGGAACTGGACAAGCCCAACGGACTGACGATCCTGACGCACGCTGACATTCCATCGCTGATCTGGCCGCTTCCCGCCAAACGCGTCAACGGCATCGGCCCGAAAGCCAGCGTGAAACTCGAAGTACTCGGCATACGCACCATCGGCGAACTTGCCGCGGCGGATGCGCAGTGGCTGGTCGAACAATTCGGCTCGAACTATGGCGCATGGCTGCATCAGGCGGCGCACGGCCGGGACGAGCGTCCGGTGGTGACCTTCAGCGAGCCGAAATCCATCAGCCGCGAAACCACGTTCGAGCGGGACCTGCATGCGCGCGAGGATCGCGCCGTGCTGGGCGCGATCTTCACGCTCCTGTGCGAGCAGCTGGCCGCGGACCTGCAGAGGAAGGGATACCTGGCGAAGACCATCGGCGTGAAGCTGCGTTACGACGATTTCCGTATCGTGACGCGCGAACTGACGCTCGAATCCCATACCAGCGATGCGCACACGATTCGCCGTACCGCCGGCCGCTGCCTGAAGAAGGCAATGCTCGAACAGCGGCTTCGGCTGCTCGGCGTGCGCGCGGGAAGTCTGTGCAAGCCGGACGCATTGCCCGCGTCCGCGCCGGCAGGTGCAAACGTCACCGGGCGCGATCAACTGCAGTTGCCGATGTTCGAAGGTTCCACGCGTACAACATCGGACGTCTGACTGCGTTTGCCGGTTTTTCGATCATCGCGGGCGGAGCGGTTGGTCCGTCACGATTCCTGCGGCCTCTTCAGTCCGCCCCTCATTGAGCCGTTGAGTGCGCAGGAGCTGTCGGGCGGGGCGGGCGCAGGCGCGCGCCTTGCACGGGGTAAACTGTAAGTGGCCTGCGTCATTTCCATTGCGGATGATGCGCGAGGCAGTATGCCATCTGGCTGGGGCTGCGCGGACCTGATCGGAACCCGTTCCCGGGGTTTCGACGGCATAGGACAGCGCAAATCCGTTGCATGGCGGCATCGCGGGGCAGGCTCGACGAAAAGGTTTACAACCAACCAAGGAGCCGCACCATGACCAGCACCGCCGCCCAGCCGACGGGCAATCCGCTATCCGCCCTCCCCGAGTTACCCGAATTCCTGGCCGCTCGCGTGGAGCGCTACTACCGCGAACGGGTGCGAGACACCTGGGGAGGACGGCACATCCTGCACGGCCGCCATCCTGGCCCGGAGGCGTTGCATCTGAGCAGCAACGACTACCTGGCCTTGTCGCGGCATCCGCGCATCCTCGCGGCGATGGCCGGCACACTGGCGCGCGAAGGCAATGGCATGCTGATGTCGGGCATTTTTCTGCATGGCGAAAGCCCGCAGCTCGAATTTGAAACGAATCTCGCGCACTTCATGCAGGCGCAAGCCGGGGTGCTGTGCCAGTCCGGTTATTGCGCCAATACCGGACTGATCCAGTCGATCGCCAACGACCAGGTCCCCGTCTATGCGGACATGCTGGCGCACATGTCGCTCTGGGAAGGCATTCGCAGCGCGGGCGCGCCCGGAATAATGTTCCACCACAACGACCCGGAGCACCTCGAACGCCAGATCCTGCGCCATGGTCCGGGCGTCATCCTGGTCGATACCGTGTACAGCACCAACGGCAGCATCTGCCCGCTGCGGGATATCGTCGACATTGCCACGGTGCGTGGCTGCGTGCTGGTCGCCGACGAATCCCATTCGCTGGGAACCCACGGGCCGAACGGCGAGGGCCTAGTGGTCGAACTGGGCCTGGCCAACCGCGTGCATTTCCGCACCGCCAGCCTGGCCAAGGCGTTTGCCGCGCGGGCCGGGTTCGTCGCCTGCTCCTCGCAGTTCACCGAATATTTCAAGTTCGAGGCGTTGCCGGCGATTTTCAGTTCGACGTTGCTGCCGCACGAAGTCGCCGGCCTGGCCGCGACACTGGACGTGATCCGCACCGAAGGATGGCGCCGCGAAAAACTGCGCACCAATTCGGCGTATCTGCGCGACGGGCTGGACGACCTGGGCTACAACCTGAACGGCAGCCGATCGCAGATCGTTTCGCTCGAGTCCGGCACAGAACAGCAGACGATCGTACTGCGCGATGCCCTGGAGGAGCGCGGCATTTTCGGATCGGTGTTCTGCGCCCCCGCCACGCCGAAGAACCGTTCGATGGTGCGCCTTTCCCTGAACTGCTCACTTGAACTGCAGGAACTGGACCGGGTCCTCGACGCGTGCGGCGAAATCCGCTCGAAGACCGGATTCGACCAATGGCCCTCGACCCGGCGCAGGCGCAACGAAGTACGGACCAGTGCTTCGATGGCGGAACCCGCGCATGCATAGGTGGGCGGCGATACACGCGGCCGCGCTCTAGACGCCGGAACGGTTCCGGCCGGTTTCGTCGAGTTGCTTCAGGTAGGCGTGATAGCTGAATACGGGTGAGAGCAACAAACCGCGCGCATCATTCACCAGCGCATAGCGATAGCGCTGCAGGCCGTTGCACTCCTGCGCCGGATGGATATAGCTGCGCCAGTCGAAGTACTGGCGCGAATACAGGCCGCGGCTGCGCCAGAAGTACGGCACGATGTTGCCTTTGATCAATTCGTCCAGCAGCGCAGCCGGCGCGGCGTTGTCGAAAGCGACTTCGTAGTGCATGCGCATCGCCTCGTCATTGCAAACCAGCAGCAGCGTCACCTTGCCGTCGCCGTCGAGCAGCAGGATCCCGTCCGGGCTGCTGCACAGATAGAACTCGACGATCTTGAGGTCCGCGCAGATCTTGCGGAACAGTTCGCCGAAAAAGGGATCGCGCAGGAAATGCAGCGGACCGATGTTGAGCGCGTCTTCCATCGTCCGCTCGATGTCCTCGAAATAGTCCTCCTGCATCTCGCGGATGGTTTCCTGGAGCAGCGTCGTAGCACTCGGATCCTGCTTCAGTACGAAACGGTCGATGATCCCCTCGTTGAATGCCTGTACCGCCAGCTTTTCGTCCGCCTTGCCGGTCAGGAGCACCTTGCGCAATGGATTGTGTTCGAGGCGACGGCAGAATTCCAGCCCGTCTATCTCCGGCATGTCGTAATCCACCACCACGACCGAGTAGCGCTCGAAGCGCTTGTCGTTGAAGACCTCGCGATGGATGCGGGCCATGTTGAGGTCGATGACGTGATGGTCGAAGGAATGTTCCTCGCGGTGCTGATAGACCGAAAAGAAACGTTCGGACCCCGGTGCACCCGCCTGCTCGCTGTTCAGCGCGGCGAGCGTCGCCGATGGCGAATCGAAGACGCGGAATGCCAGCATCGGGTCCAGGTTCAGGCTCAGGTTGGCGAGAAAATCCGGACTGTCGTCGACAATGGCCACGGTCGTGGGAAAGTAGAAAGGTCGAATTCCGCGGCTCATTTTTCACTCCTCGGAAACCTGATGAAGAATTCGGTGTACTCGTGCAGCCGCGAATGGCATTCGATGCTGCCGCCGAAAGCGTGCACAACCTCCCGGCAAAAGGACAGCCCGACGCCCGTGGTCTCGACGACGCCCCGGCCGTGTTTCGGCCAGGCGTAGTAACGCGTGAAAATATGCGGCAGGACGTCGGCGGGTATGCCGGTGCCGGTGTCGCCGAAAACCAGGCGATTTTCCAGTTGGTCGGTCTCGAGCCTGATCGAGATGGTGCCTTTCCCGGCGATGGCGATATGCCGCAGCGCGTTTTTCAGCAGGTTGAAGATCACGTGCACCATCAGCAATTCCGAACCCAGAAAGGAAAAATCCGCCTTCATGTCCAGCTGCACCACCAGGGAGCGCTCCTTGTCGGAAGCGAACGGATAGCGTCGCAGGGCGGTATCTGCGCATCGTGACATCAGGCAGGGCACGGGTTCCCGGCCCTCCATACCCATGCCACGTACAGTGTATAGCAGCATGTCGATGACTGTGTTGGACCGGTCGGCCTCCGTCTCGATGCGATCCAGAACGCCGGCCATCGAATCGAGGTGGGTTCCGCGTATCGAGCCGGCGATCAGTTTGCGTTCGGTGGCCAGCCGGTAGGCTTCCAGCAATACCGGCAGGTATTGCCGCAATCCCGACGCCCCGCTCTTGACGCTCAGCAACGGGGTTCGCAACTCGTGAGCAATCATTCCCGCGGTGGCCAGCATGGCCTGGCGCCGCTCGGCCCGCATCCTGTCGGCCGTATAGTTCACGATAATCCCCATGACGATGGCGAACATGAAGATCGGCACGTATTCGAGCGATTCGAAGGCAAACGTGACGGGAAAGCCGGTCGTCACATGGTAAGCCAGGACGGCACACGCCACGCCGACCGCAATATGGATCAGCAGATTGATCCAGTCGAGCAGGAGGATCATGACGAACAGGGCGACCAGCGTCGACAGCAGCCAGACCGTCGAGTTGCCGTTTTTCAGCAGCATGAAGGTGAAGAAGAAGGGCAGGGCAAACAGCAGCGCCAGATACCAGTACAGGGGAAAGAAGCGCTTCAGCGACTCCGGCCACAGCTTGACGAGGACGATCGGCACGAAAATCGCGGAGCCGACCAGCCTCAGCAGCAGGCTTTCGTAGGGTTGGGGAAACAGGACGTGCCAGACGACGTAGTACAGCGGAAACCCCAACCCGGCAACCAGGCCGAAGTAGAAATGGCGCGACGAGAAGTGGGCCGTGTCGCGCTTGAAAGCCTCGCTGGCTGCCGTCCAAAGCCGTTCAAGGCGTGTGCGCAGGGTGGTCATAGCAAAAAAACGTCGGTTGCTGCGTCGTGTATCGTGTTTGTTCTCTCGAATCGGGCGCGGTCGATGAGCCGGCGCGCCCGAATTGACGATTATGCACAATCCGGGGCTGAAAACCCGTTTTCCCCACCTGTGATCGTTATCCTGCCAGACTCCGGGCGCAGTCCCGATGCGGCGCTGACGGCGGCATGGCCCGGCCGCGCGAGGGAACCCTGGTCCGGGGCGTGGTGTCTAGCAAGGGCATTCCCCCACGTCGCTCA
>JANXPQ010000181.1 GCA_025357235.1 Betaproteobacteria bacterium | reverse complement strand
TGACGGCAAGGAGCGAGGTGGCGGAGGTCTACAATCTGCTGACCCTGCAGATGGGTGAGGGCATCATGCTCGCCATCAAGGCGTGCATGAAGGAAACGGCAAGTGCGACGGCGATGGTCGACGACATAAACCGCGTCGAGGCGGACCTGCGGGTTGCGTTTCCTGCCGTGCGATGGTGTTTTTTCGAACCAGATAACAAGAACTAGGGATGAGGCACCAGGGGTGAGGGGCGAGGAGGGACGCGCAGAGCGCAGGTCTGAATTTCTCATGCTGCCGGTGCTGGGACTTTTCATGATGGCGGCCCCGGTATCGACCGACACGATCCTCCCCGCTCTGATGACCCTTTCTCGAGAACTGAACGCCACGCCGGGTCAAGCGCAGCTCACGCTGTCGTATTTTTTTCTCGGGTTTGCGCTCGGGCAACTGGTCTGGGGGGCGCTCAGCGACCGTTTCGGGCGCCGCCGACCCCTGGCCGCCGGCATCTTGCTCTACGTCGCGGGCACAGTCGGCTGTGCGCTGTCCGGCGACATTCAGCAGATGATGTCCTTTCGATTCGTGCAGGCGTTCGGCGGCTGTGCCATGCCGGTGATCGCCCAGGCCATGGCGAGGGATTACTTCGGCCGGGAAGGCAGCGCGCGGGCGCTCTCGATCATGATGCTGGTGATGGCGCTGGCGCCAGCGCTTGCTCCGTTGATCGGCGCAAAAATTCTCGCGATTGCCGGCTGGAAGGCGATTTTCTGCGTGCTGGGAGGATATGGGATCGCGGCGCTCGTTTTTCTGCGATGGATGCCGGAAACGCGCCCGGCCGAATTCCGGCACGCGGCGCGACGCCAGCATATTGCGCACGGCTACTGGATGCTGTTGCGCGATCCGTCCTACCTGCGGTACGCGTTAACCGGCGCAGCGATTTCCGGCGCGGCCTTTGCGTACATCACCGGCACGCCTTTTGTGTACATCGGCTACTTCGGCATCGATCCGGTCGGGTACGGAATGCTGTTCGCCCTGAACATCGTCGGCATGTCCGCGCTTACGCTGGTCAATTCCCGCGTCGTGCTCAAACAGGGCCACGACAGGATGCTGACTATTGGCGTGTTCTCCTGTGTCGCGATTACGCTGATTTTCGCCGTTCAGCAGTACCGGTTCGAATACGGAATCGTGCCGGTGATCGTGCTGCTGTTCTGCTTCATGACCGTGCGCGGGCTGGTCGGCGCCAATGCCGTGGCCGGAGCCATGGCGGATCACCCGGAACGCGCAGGGGCCGCGTCCGCGCTGACCGGCTGCCTTCAGTTCGGCGCCGGATATGTTTCCGGGCTCGCGCTCAACTGGCTGCACGACGGCACACCGCGCGCGATGGCGACGATCATGGCCGGATTCTGCGTGCTGGCGCTGATTATCCTCAAAGCGCTTGATCCGGGTGCGCCGGTCCCCGAACACTGATGCTTTCGGCCGGGCCGGCGTTCGAAGGCACGCGCATGCTCACGCCACAGGCTTGACCCGCCACGCCAGCGCTATCGCAAGCAGCGTCGCGCCGACCGCGATGAACCCGACCAGCCAGTAGTGCGTCAGCGTGCCGCCCACACCGTGGCCGATGATCGATCCGGCCAGGAACGATGCCGCGCCGAGGCCGAGTTGCTGGATCGCGGAGTTGATGCTCATGAAGCCGCCGCGCAGGTGCGGTTGCACGCTGGAAATGACCAGCGCCATTGCCGGCACGAAACGTCCTGACACGAACACCATGAATATGACCGATGCGCAGATCGCGATCCATACCGGAACGGGCGGCAGGTTAGTGGTGATCAGCAGCGGCGCGATCGAGATCAGGCCGATGAGCGTGAAGATCTGTCGCTTGCCGTGCCTGTCCGCGAGCTTGCCGATGTAGCGCGACGAGAACGCGGTCGCCAGTCCGCCGAACAGATACAGATAGGGCAGATCGGTTTCCTTCAGCCCGACATTGGCGACCATGTAGGGACTGATGAAGGGAATGACCGAGAATCCCGCGAACATCAGCGCGAACATGAAAACGAAGGCGCGCAGGTGATTGGCAGTGCCGAACACCGCTTTCATCTGGTCCAGCGGACGGTGCGATTCGCCTGCGATGATGTGGCCGCGCATCGGGCGAAGGATTCTCCATGTAAGAACGAAAACGAGGGTCGAGACGACGACCAGGAAGAGAAAGGGTGCGCGCCAGGAAAAGTGCGCGGCAAGCACCAGTCCGATCGGGACGCCGATGATCGAAGACAGCGCGAACGCGGACATGATCATGCCGGTCGCCGCGCCGCGCCGTTTTTCGGGTACCGCGTCGCCTATGATCGAATGCACGGTTGCGCCCGCTACGCCCCCAAAGGCGCCAGCCACTGCGCGTGCGGCCAGCAGTTCGCCGTAACCCGGCGCGATGCCGCACAACAGCGTTGAGATCACGAAGCCCGCATAAAGAAACAGCAGCGTCTGCCGGCGGTCGAAGCGGTCGGTATAGAAGGCCATCGCCAGTGCCGCGACCGCCGCCGTAAGCGTGTAGGCCGAAACCAGCAGCCCGAACTGATAGGGCGAGATGAGCATGACGCGGATCAACTGCGGGCCGAGCGGCATCATGATCATGAAGTCCATGATGTGGGTGAACTGGATGGCCGCCAGGAGCAGGACCAGCGAACGTTCGCCGGCCGGGATTTCCGGTTTCATGCGGCCGTTCTTCCGGCCGAGTGCAGACCGAACTCGGCGGCCAGCAATTCAAAGGATTTCATCCGGCTCGCGTAATCGCCGGTGATGGTCACGAGCATCAGTTCGTCTGCCGAGTAGGCGTCTGCAATTTCCATCAATCGAGCCTTCACCTTGTCCGGTGTCCCTATGACCGCGCGCGATCTTTCGCGTTCGATGATCGCGCGTTCGCGGTCCGTATAGGGATAGGCTTGCGCGTCCTCGACCGTGGCGATGGGCGCTTCGCGGCCCACCGCCATCAACAGCCGGCGGTGGTCGATGCTGGCGGCGAGCCGCTGTGCGTCGGCTTCGGTTTCGGCGCACAGCGCGAACACGCAGACCATCGCATATGGCGCGGATTCCCGCAGCGAAGGGCGGAAGTCGTTGCGGTAAGCACGCGTAACCGCATCGCCGCCATGCGCGTTGATGAAATGCGCAAAGGCGAAGCGCAGTCCCAGGTAGGCCGCCAGCGCGCCGCTGTAATCGGAAGAGCCGAGCAGCCAGACTTCCGGCGAGCTCAGGCCGGACGGCATGGCCTGCACGGTGGCGTAGGGATGTTCTGCCGGCAGGGTGCGGTCGAGCCAGCCGACGACTTCCATGACTTGTCGCGGGAAGCCCTCCATGTCGTCGAATGCTTGCGCGTTCATCGCATTCGCGGTCATGCGGTCGCCGCCGGGCGCGCGTCCGATGCCGAGGTCGATGCGGTTCGGATGCAGCGCTTCGTGCATGCGGAAGACTTCGGCGACTTTCAGCGGGCTGTAATAGGGCAGCATGACGCCGCCGGTTCCCACACGGATGTTTTGCGTTGCGCTGGCGACGTGGCCGACGAGGATTTCCGGGCAGGGGTCGGCAAGGCCGCGCATGTTGTGATGCTCCGCGAGCCAGTAGCGGTAATAGCCGAGCTGGTCGGCGCGTTGCGCCAGCGCGACGGTCGCGCGCAACGCCTCGGCGGAGGAGCCGCCGCTGACGATCGGGGATTGGTCGAGGACGCCCAGTCTGAGGCTCATGGAACGATCAAGCGGGACCGGAAGCGATGGCCGGGCGGCGGATGCGCCGGATCGTCGCGAGCCAGAGGATCGCGATGGCGGTGATCGCGAGCAGCGGCAACGCCGTGAGGTTGAGCGTATTCCAGCCGAATCCGTAAAGGATCGCACCCGATGTCAGCGAGGTCGCGCCCATGGTCAGGTAGATCAGCAGGTCGTTCATGCCCTGTGTCTTGGCTTTTTCGGCCGGCGCATAGGCCTCCGTCAACAAGGTCGTGCCGCCGACGAACAGAAAGCACCAGCCCACGCCGACGAGGACCATCGACGACCAGAATGCAGTTACCGTCGTGCTGGAGATCGCGATGGTGATCGCGGTGAGGTTGAGCAGCACGCCGCAGAACATGACCGGCAGCGTGCCGACACGCGCAATCACCCAGCCGGCGCCGAAGGCCGGCGCGAACATGGCGATGATGTGCCATTCGATCACCAGCATCGCAGCGCCGTAAGGGTGGGAACACATCTTCATCGCCAGCGGCGTGGCCGCCATCAGCAGGTTCATCACGCCATAGGCCGTAATGCCACCCAGCGCGGCGACGATGAACACCGGCTGGCGCACGATTCCCGACAGCGAGCGTGTGCTGCCATGCTGTTCCTCGAGCGAAGGCCGTGGCAGATCCAGGCGACGCAGGATCAGCATTGCGACGGCCGCGAGCACGATGAGCGTCAGAAAAGTGCCGGCGAACAGGGTATCGAGCAACTCCTTGGTAAGTTTGCTGCTTTCCGGACCGAAGAAGCCGCCGACTATGCCCCCGGCAAGCACCAGCGATATGGCTTTACTGCGCGCATTCACCGGCAGGCTGTCCGCTGCCGCGAACCGGTAGAAGCCGCCCGACCCGGTGTAGATGCCGGCGACCAGCGCCGCCAGGCAGAGCATCCAGAAGTTGTGCGCCAGCATGGCTGCGGCGGCGAGCGCGCCGCCGATCATGCCGAACAGGCAGCCGACCATGAATCCGGCTCGCCGGCCGTGCCGCTTCATGAACAGCGAGATCGGCATGGTGGTCAGTCCGCCGCCGATGATGTAGGCGGTGGCCGGAATCGTGACGAGCATCTTGTTCGTTGCCAGCGTGTCCGCGGCCAGCGTGCCGATGGAAATCATCGTCGCGTTGTTCATGACCAGCAGGGCCTGGCATGCAGCGAGCGCGATGACGTTCCTGCGATCGTTATTCATGTGCGAGGCGATTCCGTACTACTTGAGCCGGATGTCGACGCCATGGAACACGAATTTCCCGGTGTTGACGAGCTTGATGGGCTGGTCCTGCTGGCGCCATTTATAGCCGGCCGGTTGCATATCGATGCTTTCTGCGTCCAGCGTAATGCTGCCGCCGGAGACCGCCACCAGCATGCCGCAGGGCGCATAGAGTTCGGTGCTCTCGCCCGGATGCAGGATGATGCGCGTCACCAGCACGCGCTCGTTGTCGATCAGCAAGGTCTGGTTCGGACCTTCAGCGACCGTGGCCATCGGTCCGCAGCCGCCCAGAATCTCGGCGTCGATGACGTGATAAGGCGTCGTGCCGGGGTTGCTGACGCGGTGCGCCTTCGGCCTGGCACCGTAGTCGATGAAATAGGTTTCGCCGATCGCGCGCTCGCCGCGCCGCACCGGATCCTTGCCGAGGTCCTGCGCGATGGTCGGGGAAGACGAGATGTTGACGAACACGCCGTCGCCGCGGTGCCAGTGATAGCGCGATTCGTAGCCCGGCTCGAGCTCGACGTCGAAGTAGCGCACGTGCTCGTTTGCGAATTTCAGCTTGTGACGCGGCTCCTGTTCGATGGGGATGGGCTCGTCGGCCGCATGTGCAACGAGGGGCGTGAGGCACAGGGCAAGTGTCAGCATTCGCTGCATCATTCTAAATTTTCTCCCGGATTCTGAAATTCTGTCGTCGATCGCGCACGCCATTCTGCCAGAAAGGCAGCGAGGCTCGCGCATTGAATATTGATTTGATCTTCTCTGTCAGTGACTTCCGCGTTCGGCGCACCTGCCGCGATTGCCGACGAGATCGTGCTTGCCAACGGCGATCGCCTGACCGGAAAAGTGGTCAGCAAGGAGGCCGACACGCTCGTGCTGAATACGCCCTATGCCGGCGATCTGAACATCAGATGGGCCGACATCCGGCCACATCAATGCCGGCCTGTCGGCGAATTCAGGCAATACCGAAGCCAGGAAGTTCTATCTGGACACTGAGACAATCGCGCGCAGCCGCGACAATCGCTATACGTTGGGCGGCCGCGGTACCCGTACCGAGGACCACGGCGTGGAGACCGAATCGAGCTGGATCGGTTACATGAAGTACGACCATTTCCTCACGAAGAAATGGTACGGCTACGCGAACGGGAATTTCGAGAACGTCCACGAAACCTTCGTGCGCTCCCAGACCGGGCTGCGCGTGCCGCTGATGAAAAGCCTGAACGCGACTGCGCAATACAATGTCGATTGGGACAACCGTCCGACGGACGGCAGGGTGAAGACCGACAGGGCGTTGCTGCTGACCCTGGGTTATAGCTGGTAGTGCCCGGCCGGGTTAATAGTATTCGTAACTCTTCTTCGGCACCTTCGCCGCTTGCAGGCGCTCGCGCTCCTTGAAATCCTGGGGACGATCCCACCAGGTGGCGCGGGCCTCCCTTTGCTTGTCGACCACCTCAGGATGCTTCTTCAGGAAATCGCGGATGAAGGTCGTCGTCTCGGATTCGTAATTCTTCATGGTCATTTGCCTCTAGACTGGTACGGCTTCCAGACCGGTTGCCTTTTGCACAAACTATCTGCGGCGCCGCGCTGGATATTCTCCAGCCTGTCCCCATCTGTTACGGGAGTCCGCTTCCCATTGTCGATCAGGAGTTTCGCCTTGCCCTCGAATCCATTTCCGCCTGTTGCCCGGCGCGCGCCGGTTGTCACCGAAGTCCACGGCGAACGCCGCGTCGACGACTATCACTGGCTGCGCAACAAGGGCACCCGCCCCGTCAACGCCTATCTCAGGGCGGAGAACGCCTATACGGCGGCGATGATGAAGCCGTCGCAGCGCCTGCAGGATACCCTGTATCGGGAAATGCTGGCGCGAATCAAGGAAACCGACGTCGAAGTGCCTTATCGCGACGGCGGCTATTTTTACTACTCGCGCACCCGCAAGGGCAAGCAGTACCGCATTTTCTGCCGCCGCCAAGGCAGCGTGGAGGCCCCCGAACAAATCGTCCTCGATGCCAACGTGGCGGCAAAAGGGCACAAGTTCTACTCCCTCGGCGCGTTCGAGGTCAGCCCGGACGCAAACCTGCTGGCGTTCTCGTCGGACACCACCGGATTTCGCCAGTACACCCTGCAGTTCAAGGATCTGCGCGACGGCCGTGTGCTGCCCGACCGGATCGAGAAAGTGCGCTCCGTCGCCTGGGCATCCGACAACCGTACCCTGTTCTACGTCAGGGAAGACGAGACCAAGCGCGCGTATCGCGTCTATCGCCACTTGCTCGGCAGCCCCGACGCCCAATTGATCTACGAGGAAACCGACGCACGCTTTTCCGTGTCGGTTTCCCGCAGCAGGAGCGACGAATACCTGTTCCTGACCTCCCACAGCGCCACGACGTCCGAAGTGCGTTGCCTGCGGGCGGACGCGCCGCAGGCGAACCCGGCCCTGGTCCTCGAGCGCAAACCGGAGCACGAGTATTACGTCGACCATGGTCACGGCGTGTTCTACATCGTGACCAACGACAAGGGGCGCAATTTTCGCCTGGTCACCGTGCCCGTCGACGACCCGTCGCCGGCGCGCTGGACGGAAGTCATCGCGCACCGCGACGACGTGATGCTCGACGGCGTGGAAGTATTCGCGCGCCACCTGGTTGCGCACGAACGCAAGGGGGGATTTCCGCGCCTGCGCGTGATCCGCCTGGCCGATAAAATCGAGCACGTGATCGAGATGCCCGAACCCGTGTACTCGGTCGGTGGCGGCGCGAACATGGAGTTCGACACCGATGTATTCCGGTTTCACTACGATTCCTATGTCACGCCCGATTC